>JACQSM010000094.1 GCA_016205965.1 Candidatus Uhrbacteria bacterium | reverse complement strand
GGCCACGGCAGCCACGGCGGCGGCCACGAAAGTCATCGGGATGAAGCGCAGGGCCAGCAGGGCCTTGGTCGGGCTTGGAAGCATAGCAATGCCTGAAGGATACACCCGCGTCAGCCGAAACGAAAAATCCCCCGAGCAGGGGATCTTTCCGCGACGTTATTTGCAGCCTTCGGGACCGCAGCCGCCTTCGCCGCAATCTCCGCCGCATTCGCCTCCGCAGCCGCCGCTACCGCAACCTTCGCCGCAACCGCCGGACAGTTTGAGTTTCAGCTTGTACGAGCGCATCTTCATCTTGGCCATCAGCGAAAGAATCAGGAAAGCCGTGGCATCATGGAAGAGGTGGTCGCTCTCGAAGCCGAGCCAGGTCGAGCCCTGGTAGTTGGTGACCCAGGCCGCGATGAGGGAGATGATGCCCAGGAAGAAGAGCACCTCGCCGCAGACCCACAAGCTGCAGGCCATGGTATGTCCGGAGCCGAGAGGTGTCCGGCACCATTCGCAGGACTTGGATTCGCAAGTCTGGCCTTTCGAACCGCCCGGACCGCAGCCGCACGCGTTATCACACATAGAAGAGATAAAAAGAATGAATCTTCGAGTATTTTAGCATGAAATAGGGATATTGTGAAGCAGGCCGCGGCCGGCGCCGTCAGTTGATTTTTTTGCCGGGACCGAGCGGATCGAAACCGGCTTCGACCTCCTGGCCGTCGTTATAACCGTCGCCGTCGGAGTCGGCTTTGAGCGGGTCGGTCCTGACGACATGCTCTTCCTCGCCGTCGACCAATCCGTCGCCGTCGGAATCGGGATTGCGCGGGTCGGTGCCGATTTCGGCCTCGTCGGAATCGGAGAGGCCGTCGCCGTCGGCGTCGGGCAGCGATTCTTCCGCGGCCGGCGGCGGGGGCGGCGCCGGAGCCGTCTCGACCGGCAGATCGAATCCGCGATTGGTCATGAGGTGTTCGCCGGGAGAGAGCGCGAAGGCTCCGGCTTCGAGTTTGAACGTCATGGAGTAGCCGCTTGTGCCGGGCCGGTACTCATAGGCCGCGTTCGTCGAGGGATCGAGCGGCAGGGACGCCAGGAATTTCGGCGCCAGCTCGTCGAGCGTTGCCGGGTAGCGGTCGTTCTTATACTTGAAGGAATCGAGAGCGATGCGCAGCGAAGTCATGTTGCGGTAGCGTTCGCGGTCGCGTTTCTCCTCGGGTGTCAGCGACTCGGCGGAGATCGGCGGCCGACCCGTCGGCGCCGGTGCGGCGGTCGGCGGCTGATTGGCGGCCGTCCACCAGCGGGCGGCGGCGACGGCGACCGCCAACATGGCCAAAAGCGCGGCATTGATGCCGATAACCTTTCGAATTCGCATAGGGGCATTTGTGAGGGAACTTTACCACGAGCCCGGTCCCGTTCATAATAGAGAATGTCCAAATCATTTATTTATGTCAGCACCGCTAACCACGTCCAAAATCATCGTTACCAGCGCCGTTGCCGCCGCCATCGTCGGGTCGGGCTTCGGTTTCGTCGGCGGCATCGTCGCCGGCAGCGCCGTGACCGGCGATCTGGCGGCTAATTCGATGATGCCGTTCGTCCGCCGGGCGGCGACGTCGGCCAAAGAGCAGACTCAACCGCAAACCGAGGAGCAGACGATCATCCGGGCCGTCAAAAAGGCGTCGCCGGCGGTCGTTTCCATCGTCATTGCCAAAGACGTTCCGGTCATGGAGCGGTATTACGTCGATCCGTTCGGCGGCGACGATTTCTTCCAGCAATTTTTCGGCGGTTCGGGCATGCAGATGCCGCAGTACCGGCAGAAAGGGACCGAGAAAAAAGAAGTCGGAGCCGGTTCGGGATTCCTGGTATCGGCCGACGGCTACATCGTCACCAACCGCCACGTGGTCGAAGACGAAGGCGCCGAGTACACGGCCATCTTTCAGAACGGCGCCAAACACGCGGCCAAAGTCCTGGCCCGCGACGCCGCCAACGACATCGCCATCCTGAAGATCGAGGGTCAGAATTTTCCGGTCATGCCTCTGGGCGACTCCGACAAGATCGAGGTCGGCCAGAAAGTGCTGGCCATCGGCTATGCGCTCGGTCGTTTCTCGAACTCGGTGTCATCCGGCATCGTCTCGGGATTGCAGCGGTCGATCACGGCCGGCAGCAGCAGCGGCGCCGAGGATCTCTACGACGTGATCCAGACCGACACCGCCATCAACCCGGGCAATTCCGGCGGTCCGCTCCTGAACCTCGAAGGAAAAGCGATCGGCGTCAACGTCGCCATCGTCCAGGGTTCGCAGAACATCGGCTTCTCGCTGCCGATCAACGACGTCAAGCGGGTCGTCGACAGCGTCCGCAAGACCGGCAAGATTTCGCGGCCGTTCCTGGGCGTGCGCTACGTGCTGGTGAACGAGGAATTGCGGAAAGCCAATCAGTTGAGCGTCGATTACGGCGCCCTGGTTTCGCGCGGCCAGCAACCGGCCGATCTGGCCGTCATGCCCGGTTCGCCGGCCGACAAGGCGGGCATCGTCGAGAACGACATCATCCTCCAAGTCGACGGCAAAAAGATTTCGGCCGAGAATCCGTTGGCCGTGGCCCTCGGCAAACATTCGGCCGGCGACAAGGTAAAGTTGATGATTCTGCACCAAGGCGGAATCAAGCTGGTTGAGGTCGCGCTCGAAGAGAGGAAATAAAAAAAGACCGCGGTAAGGCGGTCAGGCGGGATCGTGATCGTTGCGGAAGATCATGGTCATGGTGTGGCGCGTGGCGTCGATCAGACGCTCGTACGCCTCCAAGATGTTCTCTTTGGGCAGGCTGCTCACTAGCTTGGCCTTCTCCTGGTCGAACATCTTGACGACCTCATCTTCCGAGTGGATGCCGAGCGCCAGGCGCTGGGCGATCTGGACCCGGCAGATGCGGTCGGTGGCCAGGTCTTCCATCCGGTTGCGGCCGTCGGTGCCGCGGATCATCACGGCGCCGAGACCGTTGAGCACGCCGACCCGGTAAAGGATGGCGGTGCGGATGGCGGCGCGCGTGCCGGCTTCGGACACCGGCAGGTCCTTAGGCGGCGCCGGGCGCAGGTCAAGCCGATGCGCCCAGGGCTTGCGCACCTGGAGCTGGTTGGGCACCGGGAACTGGGCCACGGCGATCGTCGTCTGCTTGGGGTGACCGGACCAGGCGCCGTCACAGCCCTGCTTGGACTCGTACTTCTTGTCCTCTTCCACGGCTTTGGCCGCGGCCGCGTCGAGCTCGGCGTCCATCTTGTCGGGGAAAATGGCGGTCATGCCGCCGATCGCTAGGATGCCCTGGGCGTGGCAGGCCTCGATCATCATGTCGCGGACGTTGTTGAAGAACGGCGCGTCGACCGGGATAGTGTCGCGATCGGGCAGCACCCACTTCGGATTGGTTCGCATGTAGTCGGTCTGGTTGGCCATGTAGTCCCAGCGGCCGATGTTCAGGCCGACGATGTTCTTGCGCAGGACGTAGATGAACTTGTCCATCTCGAAGGCCAGCGGATGCGATTCCACCAAGGCCATGCATTTGATGGCGTCTTCGGGCCAGCCTTTGGCCTTGCAGACGTCCCGGAACATCGCCGCCCACCACAGCGCCTCGGCCGCGGATTCGGACTTGGGGATGTAGAGGTGCAGCGTCCGATGCGGCAGCCGGTCGAGGTCGAGCATGTGGACCAGCGCGACCGTGTCGAAGAGCGAAGCCGACACCGCGCCGTCGAGCACGCCCCACTGGGACATGTGCAGGCCGCGAACCCGGACGAACGGCACGGTCTTCTTGAACTTCTCCGGGTCGATGCCGGGGAGCTCGCCGTGCAGCCCATGCACGATGTTGCTGAAGCCGGCTTGCGACTTTTCCCAGCGGTTGACCATCGAGTCTTCGAGGTCCCACATCAGGCCCGGTGACTCGGCGTTGGCCATGCCGACGACCATCTTGGCGTCGGAGGCCGGGCCGGTGATCTGGTTGCGCTGGTCCCGGAGATAAGAAGGGAGCTCGATGGGTTCTTGGTCCGGAACTGCATCATCGGAACGCTCGGCTCCCATCGGCCGCATGTCGTTGTAGTCGGGAAAACGCTTCAGCTCATGGGCGGCCAGCCGCCGCGAACGGCGGTACTGCGCCAGGCGCATCTGCCAGGGCGTGAACTTCTCGTGCAACGGTTGGAGCAGCGAGAGCAGGCCCAATGGCAGATGGACCTCGGCTGGCTTGAAATTGACGGGATGCGGCGAGTTTTGCAGCGAACGGAGGATCTCCATGATCCACTCCTTGTAATGAGCGGCGGCAGCGCCGCAGCAGGCATGGTACACGTTTTTCGCCAATTGTCAATGAAAAACCGCCCTTTAGGGGGCGGTTGTTAAGAAGTGGGTCAGGTTTGAGGGCATCCGCCGTCGTCATCCTTGGCGGGAATGGCGCAGGACGGAGCCGGCGTTACAACGGCCGTCGGCGGCGAGGCGCCGTGGAACTGCGCGGCCTCGGTGCTGCCGCCGAGCGCCAGGGTGGAGGACTGGCCGCCGGAGATCACCTCGGCCACGGCATCGAAGTAGCCGGTGCCGACTTCCCGCTGGTGCTTAGTGGCGGTATAGCCGGCGGCCTCGCTGGCGAACTCGCGCTGCTGCAGCTCGACGTAAGCACTCATGCCGCGCTCGGCGTAGCCGCGGGCCAGATCGAACATGGCATGGTTGTTGGCATGAAAGCCGGCCAGGGTAACGAACTGGAATTTGTAGCCCATGGCGCCGAGTTCGTGCTGGAACTTGGCGATGGCGGCGTCGTCCAGCTTCTTTTTCCAGTTGAAGGACGGCGAGCAGTTGTAGGCCAGGAGCTTGCCCGGAAATTTGGCGTGGATCGCCTCGGCGAATGCCTTGGCCTCGGCCAAGTCTGGCGTCGAGGTCTCGCACCAGAGCATGTCGGCGTAGGGCGCGTAGGCCAGGCTGCGGGCGATGGCGCATTGCAGTCCGCCATGCAAGCAGTGAAAGCCTTCGGGCGTCCGCGGCTCGTTCGCGATGAACGGCCGGTCGCGCTCGTCGACGTCGGAGGTGATCAGCTGGGCGCTGTTGGCGTCGGTGCGGGCGACCAGCACGGTCGGCACGCCCAAGACGTCGGCAGCCAAACGGGCCGCGGTCAGCGTCCGGATGAACTGACCGGTCGGCACCACGACCTTGCCGCCGAGATGGCCGCATTTCTTTTCGGAAGCGAGCTGGTCCTCGAAGTGGACGCCGGAAGCGCCGGCTCGGATCAGCGCCTTCATCAGCTCGTAGGCGTTGAGCGAACCGCCGAAACCGGCCTCGGCGTCGGCCATGAGCGGCGCCATCCAATGGTTGGCGCCGGCGCCTTCCGCGCGCTCGATCTCGCTTTGGCGGTACAGCGCGTCGTTGATGCGCTGGACCAGCTTGGGCACCGAATCGACGGCATAGAGGCTCTGGTCCGGGTAGGTCTGTCCGCTGCTGTTGGCGTCGGCGGCGACTTGCCAGCCGCTCACGTAGACGGCCTTGAGCCCGCCCCGAACGCATTGGACTGCCTGGTTGCCGGTCAGGCAGCCGAGCGCGGCTACGAAATCCTGGGACCGCATCAGGCTCCACAGTCGATTGGCGCCCGAGAACGCGAGCGTGTACTCGATGCGGATCGCCCCGCGCAGTCTTTCGACTTGCGCCGGCGAGTAGCCGCGGATGATGCCGTCCCAGCGTTCTACGGGCACGGCGGAAAGGTGATCGAAAACGGTCGGCGACCGCGTGATGGACGTGGATGTCATGACATACTCCCAGGCCGGTTTCCGCGCGGCTTTTTGTAGAGAACTCGGCCGCCGTGAGTGGCGAACCTCGCCCACAATATCAAAAGATGCCGTTTTATCAAGTCCTCATGCCGTGATTGCTTAATTATGCACAGGCAGGCTCACGCGTTTGCTATACTGATGATGAATTGACCCTTCCTTAGTATGCCCCGCAAAAAAACGGCAGTTTCGAGTTCGATGAGGATTTCCATGGGAATGCTGCTTTTCGCGCTGGCGCTGGCGGCCGTCAATTTTAACCTGATGACTGTCAGGTTCGGCACGCTGTTTGGTCTCGAAAGATCGTGGAACGAGTTTTTGGAGGGCTATTCGGCCCGCCGTTACACGGTTGCCGCGCCCGAGCCTTCCGAATCCGAGCCGGCCGCGGACGTTTTGATCTCCGACGTCTCCGGCAAGGTTGCGGCGGAAGACGTCTGGCAGGACCGGTTGGTCGAGCCATTGACTGAATACTACAAGTTGACCGATGCGCAGCTCAAAGTCATGCTGCTTGAGCGGAAGAACGCCGGATCCGATGATGTGAACGTCCGACTCTTCTTCGAAGGCCGGGACGGCGAGGTTTCTTACCTCTGGCCGAGTACGAATTCGCGCAACGGTTGGTGGACGCCGCCCTGCGGCACCGAGGATGACGTCGCCGAGGGCCTCTCCGACGACGTTTGTCCGGAGGAGTGGATGCGCGATTACGCCCAGTGGCAATCAGAGATGTAATGCACGCAAGTCGATATGTTTGAATCCGACTCCGACCTCGGTCACCGGCGGCATTTTTTTGCCGGCGGTTTGGTCGTAGCCACGGCCCTCATCCTGGGAGTGCTGACGTTCGGCTACGCCCAGACCATCAGCCTGCCGGCGGAATGCGTTGCCGCCGGCATTACGAATGAGACCGATTGCCAGCGCTACCTTGAATCGAAAACATCGAGCAGTGGCACTTCAGGTTCGGGTTCCGGACCGATCTGCGGCAATGGTTACTGCGAGTACGACAAAGGAGAGAGCAATGCCACTTGCCCGGCGGAATGCCCGGCGACGAATACGACGTCGTCCGGATCATCATCCTCGTGCGGCAACGCCGTTTGCGAAGCCGACAAGGGCGAAACGCCCGAGATATGTCCAGGCGACTGCAAGGCGTTTACCAATACTGCGACGACCACCAATACGAATTCGGCCGTCGCGACATTCATCTGCGGCAACGCCGTCTGCGAGACCGGGCTCGGCGAAACGCCCGAAAAATGCCCGACTGACTGTAAAATCGCGACCAACGTCAACACATCCGTGAACGTAAATACGTCCGTCAACGTCAACACATCCGTGAACGTAAATACGTCCGTCAACGTCAATGCATCGGCCGGTACCAGTTCGTTCGTCGAGGTCGATCCGCGTTGCAAAGAAAAAGGCATCGCCGATCCCGAGCTTTGCAAGCGCTACATCGAATCACTCCAGGTGAAGGAGCCCGCACCCGCACCGGCGCCGACAAACCTGAACGCAGCGACCGGCACCGGCGAGACCAAGGCAATGCCGGTTACGCCGCCGATCGCCGTTCCGCAGCTGCCCGAAGCGTGCCTCAAACAGGGCGTAACCGACCCCGCCGGCTGCCAGCAGCTGCTCGAGAAGCTTCGGCAAACCGAATCGGCGATCATCTCTCTGCCCATCGAGTGCCGCCAGCGCGGCATCGCCAATCAGGATGACTGCCGCCGATTCATCGAGACGTTCATGAAAAAGGAAGAGAAGCCCAAGCTGGCCGCGGCCTGCCTCGAAGCCGGTCTCACCGACATCAAGGTTTGCGAGGATTTCTTGAGCAAGCGCAGCCGAGGCGAAGCCGGTCGAGATTCGGCGGTTTCGAAAGAGTGCGCCGACAAGGGCGTCTTCGGCGTCGACGAATGCCGAAAATTGTTCGAGACTTCGGCCGCCGCCGACAGCGGCTACGCGCCGCCCGGAGGTTTCAAGGTCGACGTACCCGATGAATTTTTGCCCGCCGTCTGCCAGCAGAAGAAGCTCTCGCGGCTCGAGTGCAAGGAATATATGGAGAAGCAGTATCAATCGACGGCCAAGTCGGCTTTACCGCCGGTCTGCGTTGAGGCCGGCATCACCGACGACAGCGGCTGCCGGGCGGAAATCATGAAACGGAATCTGCCCAAGGAGTGCCTCGATGCGAAGATCGGCGATGCCGAGGGATGCGCCAAGTTCTTCGAAGAGCGCGCCCTGCCGGCCGAGTGCAAAGCCAAGGGGGCGACTTCGCGCCAAGCCTGCGAGGCGCAGTTGGCCGCCGCCAGGCTGCCCAAGGAGTGTCGCGATGCCGGCATCACCGAACCGGGCGTCTGCGGCGAGTTCATGGGCCGGAAGCTCATGCCCAAGACCTGTCTCGACGCCGGTACGGTCAGCGATATCGAATGTCAGAAGGCGGTCTTCGACAAGTATGGCCGGCCGGCCGAATGCCAAGGCCTGGCCGATGCGGATTGCCGCCGTTTGATCGAAGAGAAGAAAATCGCCGGCGACTTCACGCAGAAACTCGATGCGGCTGAGATTTCCGACGAATGCAAGGCCAAGGGCGCCAAGACCTTCGTCGAATGCCAAGAATTGATGAAAAAGACCGTCATGCCGGACGATTGCCGCCAGCGCGGCATCGACAATCGGGCCGCTTGCGAGAAGTTCATGTTCGAAAAGTTCTCGAGCCGGGCCAAGGTCAGCATCGCCGAAGCGCTGCCCGGAGACTGCCAGCGCGCCGGCATCGCCGACGCCGAGGCTTGCGCCAAGTTCATGAAGTCGCGCTACTTCCCGAGCGAGTGCGTCGCGGCCGATATCGCCGATGAAACCGCCTGCGCGAAATTCATCGAGCTCCGCAACCTGCCGTCGCTGTGCCGCGACAAGGGCATCACCGGCCGCGAGGAATGCGAGGATCTGCTGCGTCAGAGTTTCGTCGTCCCGGCCTGCGCCAACCAGGGCATCTTCGATCCGAAGGCCTGCGATTCCTTCATCGCGTTGAAGGTGAAAAACGACGTCAGCTGTCCCGGACTCTCGGCCGATGAATGCCTGCTTCGCATCCAGAAGCGCAGCCTCGGCACGATATTGGAAGTCAGGTCGCGGCTCGATCAGATCAGCGTCCGCCTGGCCGAGGTCAAAGACAAGCATTTCAACGTCGGCGATGCCGCCGAGACCGAGGCGGAGTCGCGCATCAAGGACGTGCTGCCGCTCGATGTCAAGGAGAAACGCGGCTTCGGCTTGCTGGACTCGGACGAGGGCATCTCGATGGGCGAGGATGATCGCGTGGCGACGGCGGCCCCGGCGGTCCTGATCTACGACGCCGATGGCGACGGCATCCCCGATGAAGTCGAAAAGCGCCACGGTTTCGATCCCATGAAGGCCGACACCGACGGCGACGGCGAAGACGACGGCATCGAGATGAAGGCCTTGCTCGAAGGCAGGCCGCGGCCCGGCGTCAGGCCGCTGGCTCCGATCGAGCGCGCACTGCTCCTGGGCCGGCCGATCGGACAGCCGGTCGTCGACGGCGATGTCGACGCCTCGCTCAAGGTCGATTCGGCGATGAATGAGCCGGCCACCGCCGAAACCAAACCCGATGAGAAGCCGCCGCTGGAACTCGCCGGCAAGGGCAAGCCAGGCGACGTGCTGACGATCTATCTCTATTCTGATCTGCCGCTCATCGCCACCGTGACCGTCGATGAGAACGGCCGGTGGGCTTATCAGATCGGCGATGCGCTCAAGGACGGCGAGCATACCGTCTACGTGGCCTTGAACGACGATACCGGCAAGGTCGTGCGCAAGAGTTCGCCGCTGTCATTCTTCGTCCGTGAGGCCAGCGCCGCCACTGCCGCCGACTTCATCAGCGGCGCGCAAGCCGCCGAGCAGCAGGCCGCGGCCGCGATCCAGGGCGAGGTCAACGTCGCGGATCAGGCCCGCGAGAGCCTCTATAAGCGCTACTTCATCGTCGGCAGTTTGGCCCTTCTGGCCATCGCCGGCGCCGCGCTCTACGCCATCTTCAAGAAGAAGCCGGCGGCACCGCTCCCGTAGCGTCCGCAGCCGCAAAAGAGCCGCCTCGGAGGAGGGCGGCTCTTTTGCATAAAAAATCCCGGCCTCAAGGGTCGGGCATGAGCAGGTCGATCTTGTCGTCTTCGTCGCCGTCGGGGAGTCCGGCGTCGTCCGCGTCGGCGGCCCGGGGCCTGGAGAACCAGCGGTACTCGTCGGCTTTGATTTTCTTCCAGACGTCGAGGCAGCGGTCGATCGGAACCGCCACGGTGTGGACCATGTTGTCGTCCGTGGACGTTCCGGCCAGGATGCCGATGATCCCGGGGCGCCGCAGGCTGACGATGGCCGAACCGGAGGAACGCTTGGCGGTCGGCAGGTCGAGCAGGATGTTGCCGTTCCAGTTCGAGCCCTTGCTGCCGATCGGCCGCTTGAGCTTCGGGATGGTGACGTTGCCCTCGAGCGCCTGGAGGCCGAGCCCGTTGGCGCCGGCGATGTTGATGACCGGCTCGAAAATCTTGGGCCGGCCTCGGGCGACCGGGATGATCGGCACGTCGCGGTCGAGTCCTTCGATTTCGAGGAAGCCGCAGTCGTCCTTGCGGAGCTTGTAGCCGGCGCCGACCACGCGCATCCGGTACATGCGCATGACCTCTTGGTCGTCGGCGTCGCTGAACACCGCTCGGATGTTGCTTTCTTCGATGATCACGCGCTCATGTTTGGGGTCGTCGCGGGCGAAGCAGTGGGCCGCCGTGATGAACCGGGTGATGCCGCCCTCGCGTTCGAAAGCGGTGGCGGTGCAGAAGTTGTGCCAGTCGCCGGTTTCGGTCTGGCTGTAGAGCAGCACCGAGGCCTGCAGGACGCGGCTGCCGAAGGCGATTTCCCGGTCGCCGAGCATGCGGCCGGCGGCCGATGCCGCGCCGCCGAAAGCGAGGACTGCCGCGAAAAGCATGAGGGCGGCATGGCGCCGCCGGCCGACGTGCCGAAACGAACGCATGGCCGACTCCTTTGGTTCCCGAAATTGAGAGCCGTTTGGACTGTAGCAGGGGAGTCAGCCGTGTCAATCGGCATCTTCCATCGCCGCGGCGTTTCTGCTACGCTGACACCATGCAATCCGAACTCCATCTCTTCGTCAAAGAAGCGCTGGCCGCCAAGGTGCCGCGCGAAAACATCAAGGCCGCGCTGGCCCAGGCCGGCTGGACCGCCGAAGAGATCGGCGGCGCCTTGTCGTCCTACGCCGAGATCGACTTTCCGGTGCCGGTGCCGCGCCGCCGCCCGTACCTTTCGGCCCGCGAGGCCTTCATCTACCTGGTGCTGTTCATGTGTCTGTACATCAGCGCCTTCAACTTCGGTTCGCTGCTGTTCGACTTCATCAACCGCTGGTTCCCCGACGCCTTGCGTCAGTACGAGAGCGGCGACCTGTCATCGATCCGTTTCGCCGTCGCTTCGCTCATCGTCGCTTTCCCGCTGTATCTGTGGCTGTCGTCGCTGACCATGAAAGCGATCGAGGCCGATCCCGAGAAGCGCGGTTCCAAGATCCGCAAGTGGCTGACCTACCTGACGCTGTTCGTGGCCGCCGGCATTTTGATCGGCGACCTGATCTCCCTGCTCTTCAATCTCTTGGGCGGCGAATTGACGGCGCGCTTCATGCTCAAGACGCTGGTCGTCCTGCTGATCGCTGGGACCGTTTTCGGTTACTACCTATGGGATCTCCGACAGGAAGAAAAGGAAGCGTAACGATGACGGTGCCGCGCGTTTTCGCCGGCCTCGCTTCGCTGGCCGTGGTCGCGACCGTCGCAGTCGGCCTGTTTTTGGCCGGCTCGCCGAACAAGGAACGGATGCGGCAGTTCGATGGTCAGCGTTTGAGTCATCTGCAGACGATCTCGAGCGCGGTCGACGCTTTTTATGACACCAGCACGCGGCTGCCGGAATCGCTGGCCGAGCTTTCGTTGAACGGAAATTATCTCGGCAAACCGGGGTATTACACCGAGCAGACCGTCGATCCGGCGACCAAACAGCCTTACGAGTATCGGGTCGTGTCCGACAAGGTGTACGAACTCTGCGCCGTTTTCGATCTGACCTTTGCCGAAGCGCAGGCGCAACAGCCGTATATGGGCTATCCGGTGGCGGAGCCGATGCGGCCTTATCCTCTCGGTATGGGCGTGCAAGACTGGACTCATCCGGCCGGTCGCCATTGTTTCACCTTGAACGCCGAGGAGCGCACCGCCCGCGTCGCCTGCGGCCTGACCAACCCTTGCGCCGCCGGGCAGACTTGCGCCACGCTGCCGAACCGCAAAGGGTCGACCTGCGTCCCGGCCGGCAAGGAATGTTTGGCCGCCGGCTGCCCCGATGCCTGTACGATCGCCGAGAGCTATCCGGTGCAGGTGCGCTGCGCCATGCCCGCCGATTCCGGCCCGGTCCTCAAATGATGTCGAACGAACTTCGAGAGCGTTTTTCTTCCGACCGGCGTCTGGCTTTTTTGCCAGACGTCATGGCCGGCATTCGCAACGGCGAGTGGTTCGTCGTCGGCGGGGCGGTGCGCGACGCCATGCTCGGACGGCCGGTCAACGACATCGACCTGGTGGTCCGCAACGTGCGGCTCGAGCGGCTGGAAGAATTTCTGTCGAAGCGCGGCAGCGTGGCCGTGGTCGGGCGGAGCTTCGGCGTGCTGAAGTTCCGGCCCAAAGGCGTCAAGGGCGAAATCGACATCGCCTGGCCTCGGACCGAGCGGGCCGGCGGCAGCGGCGCTTACCGCGATTTTGAAATTTCCACCGACGCGACGCTGCCGCTCGAGGACGACCTGGCGCGCCGCGATTTCACCATCAACGCCATGGCCCTGAACCTGGCCGACGGGCGCTTGGTCGATCCGTTCGGCGGCCGGGCCGATCTCGAACGGAAGGTCATCCGGGCGGTGGGGGAGCCGGATCTCCGTTTGGCCGAGGATTACTCGCGCATGCTCCGGGGCATCAGATTTTCCTGCGAACTCGGTTTTGAGATCGAGGCTTCGACTTGGCAGGCGATCTGCCGGCTGATGCCGCGAATCGACGATACGCGCCGGCGCGACGACGGCGAGGAAGAGCGGATCGTGCCATTCGAGGTCATTGCCAAAGAGTGGATCAAGGCGGCGACAGCCGATCCGGTGCGCTGCCTGCAATTGTATGAATCCAGCGGCGCGCTGCCGCGGCTGGTGCCGGAGTTGGCGCTGATGTCCGGTTGCAAGCAGTCGCCGAACCATCACTCCGAGGGCGACGCCTGGACGCATACCAAAATGGCAGTGACAGCTCTCGCCAGCCCGGAGTTCGCCGAATTTTTTCCGGGCCAGAGGCCGTCGGCCGAGACGTTTTTCGCGACGCTGTTTCACGACATCGCCAAGCCGCTGACGGCCCGGGAGCGCGACGGCAAGATCACCTTTTACGGACATTCCGAGGTCGGCGCGACTTTGGCGAAAAAAATCGCCAACCGGCTGAAGCTGTCGAATTACGCCAAGGGCGGGATCGACCCCGATCGCCTGTCGTGGCTGCTGCACATGCATCTTTTTCCGAACATGGTGCAGCTCGACGAAGTCCGGCGGACGACCTTGGTAAAACATTTTTTGTCGGACCGGGCAGCCGGACGGGAGCTGTTGCATCTGGCCTTCGCCGACGCCTCGGCCAGCGTTCCCGAGGGCGGACGGCCCGACCTTTCGACCCTGCGCCGCTTGGTCGATACGCTCGGCGAACTCGAACGCCAATTGGCCGAGCAGGCCGAGAATCCGGCCAAGGCCGTCACCGGCAACGACGTCATGGCCGCCACCGGCATCGGTCCGGGCCCGGACATCGGCCGCATTCTCGACCTGGTCCGCGAGGCCCAGCTTCGGGGCGAGATCAAAACTCCCGAAGACGCCAAAAAGTTCTTGCGCGAGGTGCATCCGAAGAAATGAAAAACGACGGGCCGAGCCCGCCGTTTTTTCGTCTCCTACTTCTTGAACATCTTTTTGATCGCCGACCAGTCGTTCTTGAGCTCCTTGCGGATTTCCGAGTTTTCGCTGCCCGAGAGATCCTTGACGGTGCGATATTCGGCCATGACCGTGTCGACGATCTTGGCGTAGCTCGCCTTGGAGAGCTTGCCGATGCTCTTGGTGTGGCCGACGACGCGTTCCTTGATGCGTTTGGCGATCTTGGCCAGCTCTTTCGACTTCTTGTCGTCCTCCTTGATGACCATGACCGCCTTGGCGACGGCGGCCAGCACGGCGCCGACGGCCAGGCCTTTGATGAGAGCGCTCTTTTTGCTCATAAGAGATTGTTGGTGCTTAAGTTTTCAGTATAGCATGGCGGTGGTTTCTTTTCCCGCGACGCGCTAAAGTGCGGACGATACGCTTGCGAAAGGAGGCAGGGATGCCGCGTACGATTCGCCTTTGCGCCGTCATCGGCATCGGTCTTTTCCTTGCGTCATCCGACGTCGAAGCCCGCCGGCCCAAGAAAGTCCGCGATCCCGTTCCCGGCGCCTTGCTCGGGTCGGTCGATTCGCTGGCCCGCGAAAACGACGTCGCCGACCGCGAGTCGCTCGAGCGCCTGGCCGATCTGGACGAGCTCCGAGCCAGGATCGGCGACGGCACGCTGGTGCCGATCCGGGCCGGCCGCGACGTGGCCATCGACGACGACCTCGGCACGCTCGACCGCGACAACGTCGATCTTTACCGCCATGCCCGGCCCTGGGTCGCCCGTTTCGTGGCCGACCTCGGCAAAGATTTCCGCCGGACGCTGGGCCGCCGGCTGGTGGTTGCGTCGCTGGTGCGCACCGACGCCTATCAGCAGGAACTCATCAAGATCAATTCTTCGGCCGCGGCCGGCCTGACGCTCGAGACGCGCTCGACCCATCTGACCGGCTCGACCGTCGACATCTCGACCAAGGGACTGTCGCGGCGCGAGGTGCGCTGGCTGCGCCGCCGCCTGCTCGCTTTCGAAGCCGGCGGCAAGATTCAAGCGACCGAAGAACGCCACACCAAGTGCTTTCATGTGATGGTTTTTCCGGGCTACGCCGGCATTCGGCCGATTCCGCCGCTACCGCCGCCGCGTCCGTCATTGCCCGGCGACCACGACTGCACTCGCCGCTAGATCGCCCCAGGCGGTCTTTTTTCATTTTGGCGGCATGGTAATGTACTACAAAGGCTATGATCGTCATGAAATTCGGGGGTACGTCGGTCGGAAACGCCGCCGCCATCAAGCAGGTGGCCGGCTTGGTGTCCAAATACGCCGACCGCAAGCCGGTGGTGACGGTTTCGGCGCTTTCGGGCGTGACCGACCAGCTTTTGGCTCTGGCGCGGGCGGCCGGTTCCGGCGATGGAGCCGATCCCGAAGCCGAGATCGCTCGACTCCGCGAACGCCATCTTGTCGCCGTTCGCGAGGCCGTCGACGACGAAGAGATGGTCCAGATCTGCGGCGAGCAGATTTCAAAGATGTGCGCCGAACTCTTGCAAGTACTGCGCGGCGTGGCGCTGTTGCGCGAACTTTCCGGCCGCTCGACGGACCTGATCGTTTCTTTCGGCGAGCGGCTGGCCGCGCCGGCCGTGGCCGCGGCCGTGGCCAGCGCCGGCCCGGCGGCCGGAGCCGTCGACGCCCGGATGCTGATCGAGACCGACGACCGTTTCACCTCGGCCAACGTCCGGTTTGAAGCGACTAATCGCAAGATTCGCGCCGTCATATTGCCGATGATCCGGCAGGGCGTCATTCCGGTGGTCACCGGCTTCATCGGCGCCACTTCTGAAGGGATTACCACGACTTTGGGCCGCGGCGGTTCCGATTATACCGTGGCCATTTTGGCCGGGGCGCTCGATGCCGAGGAGATCTGGCTCTGGAAGGAGGTCGACGGCGTCATGACCGCCGACCCCAACCTGGTGCCGGACGCGGCCGTGTTGGCCGAACTGTCATATGACGAAGCGGCCGAGATGTCGTATTTCGGCGCCAAAGTGATCCATCCCAAGACGATGATCCCGGCGGTCCAGCGCGGCATACCGATCCGGCTGCGCAACACCTTCAGGCCGGAGGCGCCGGGTACGGTCATCGGCACCAGGACCGGCGCGGCGCCGCTCGGCGCCAAGGCGGTCACCGCCGCCAAGAAGCTCGCCGTCGCCGCCATCGAAGGCAAGGGGATGTCGGGCATCGCCGGATTCGCGGCCCAGGTGTTCGGCGCCGCCGGCCGGCATGGCATCAACATCGTCATGTTCAGCCAGTCGTCGTCCGAGCAGACGATCTGCCTGGTGATCGAATCTAAAGACGCGGCGGCGATGAAGACCGCGCTCGAAGAGGAGCTTCGCGAAGAGGTCCGGGCCGGCATGGTCGAGCGGATCACCGTCGAGGAGGGCATGGCCGCGGTCGCGGTCGTCGGCGACGGCATGCGCGGCAGCACCGGCGTGGCCGCCCGCGTGTTCGGCGCGGTCGCCGAGGCTGGCGTCAACATCCGCGCCATCGCCCAGGGTTCTTCGGAACGCAACATCTCTTTCGTCATCAGCGAGGCCGACGTGGCGGCGGCGGTGCGGTCGGTGCATCGCGCTTTCGCCTTGCATGAACTTCGGGCCAAAATTTCCGTATGACCAGACTTTTCATCGTCGGCCGGGGAACAGTCGGCGGAGCCTTGCTGAAGATCGCCGAGGGGATGCCCGAGGTGAAGCTCGTCGGCGTCGCCGACAAGAGCGAGTTTTGGCTCGACCCATCGGGACCGGCGGCGATGCATGACGGTTTCGATGATCTGGCGAACCGTATCGGCCTCCTGGGATCGGATGTCATCGTCGCCGACTGTACGGCCGCCGACTCGGCGCAATTTCATTTGGTGCTGCTCGGCCGCGGCCTGCGCGTCGTGACGGCCAACAAAAAACCGCTGGCCGGTCCGCAAGCGGTCTATGACTCCCTGGCGAAGCTGGGCGGAGGAGCGCCGGGCTCGCGCTACGGCTGCGAAACCACCTGTGGCGCCGGCTTGCCGGTGCTCGGCACGCTGGCCGACCTCCAGGCCACCGGCGACGAGATTCTCGAGATCAGCGCCGCCGTTTCGGGAACGCTCGGGTTCATTTTTTCCGCCTGCGGCAAGGGAATGAGTTTCGCCGCAGCCGTGGCCGAAGCTGCCCGGCGCGGCTATACCGAACCGGATCCGCGCGACGACCTCTCGGGCGCTGACGTGGCCCGCAAGGCGCTGATTTTGGCCCGGCTTATCGGCCGGCGGCTCGAACTTTCCGATATCAGCGTCCGTAATCTGGTGCCTGAAGCGCTGCAAAAGTGCTCCGTCCGGGAATTTTTGGCGCAGCTGCCGAGCGAGGCCGGCGAACTCGATCGCCTGGTGGCCGACGCCGCCGCCCGCAGCAACGTCGTGCGCTATTTGGCCACGGTGACGCCGGAAGCCGTGCGCGTCGGATTGGAAGAGGTCCCGAGCCAGTCGCCGTTCGGCGCCCTCGACGGCCCGGAAAATCTGTTCGTCATCCGCTCGAAGCGATATCAAAAAACGCCGCTCCAGATCCGCGGCCCGGGCGCCGGCGCCGAAGTCACCGCCGCCGGCGTGATGGCCGACGTGCTGCGCCTGGCCCGGACCGTATCCGTAACCGCAAACGTATGAACCCGAAACGCGTCGGCGTCCTGGGCGCCACCGGCATGGTCGGACAGCGCATCCTGGCGATGCTCGACAATCACCCCTGGTTCACCGTGACGGCGCTCGCCGCCTCCGAAAACTCGGCCGGGAAAAAGTACCGTGAGGCCGCCTCATGGCAGCTCGACCAGCCGATGCCGGCCTGGCTCGGCGACATGACCGTGACCGGCTCCAAGCCGGATCTTGATTGCGACTTCGTGCTTTCGGCCCTCGACGCCAACGTCGCCGGCGAGATCGAGCCCGCCTTCGCCGCCGCCGGCTACCCGGTGATCTCCAACGCCAAAAACTTCCGCATGGAAGAAGACGTGCCGCTGGTCATTCCCGAGGTCAACCCCGATCACCTCGACGTCATCGCCCGGCAGCGGCAGAACAGGGGCTGGCGCAAAGGGTACATCGTCACCAATCCGAACTGCTCGACCGTCGGCCTGGTCATGGCCCTCAAGCCGCTCCATGACATGTTCCGGGTCAGCAAAGTTTTCGTCACCACCATGCAGGCGCTCTCGGGCGCCGGCTATCCGGGCGTGGCTTCGCTCGACATTCTCGACAACGTCGTGCCCTTCATCAAAGGCGAGGAGGAAAAAATCCAGGTCGAGACGCTCAAGCTGCTCGGCGGTTTCGACGGCGCGCAGTATCAGCCGGCGGAAATCAACGTGTCGGCACATTGCAATCGCGTCCAGGTCCGCGACGGCCATCTCGAATGCGTGTCGGTCGAACTTGAGCGCCAGGCCGAACCCGACGAGATCATCGCCGCTTGGCGCGGCTTCCGTCCGGCCATCGCCGACAAAAAACTTCCGAGCGTGCCGACGCCTGCCATCATCTACCGGGAAGAAGAGAACCGTCCGCAGCCGCGCCGCGACCGCGATGCCGGGGCCGGCATGGCCGTGACCGTCGGTCGCCTGCGCCGCGACCCGATCCTGCACTACAAATTCGTCGTCCTGTCGCACAACACCGTCCGCGGCGCCGCCGGCGCGGCCATTGCCAACGCCGAACTTTTGGCCGCGAAGAATCTTTTGTAGGTACCTGTCCCCCGTGGATTAAAAAAGGACCGGAGTTCGGTCCTTAGATTGCTTTGCCCCACACCAGGGCGATTTCGGCGTCGGTTTCGCGCCGAGCGATTTCGCGCGCCGGGGCGCACATCGCCTCGGCTTGTTTGAAAAACAGGTTCCGCGAGGCGGGTTGCTCCAGGGCCAGTACATGGATCTTGAACGCCTTGCGGTCGCCGAGCAGCAGGCGTTCGGCCACGGGCTTGAGCATGACATCGGCCACGCTCTGGCTGTCGAACATGGCGGCTGCGGCCCGAAGCCTGGCGGCGCGGAATTCCCGCGGGGTGTAGCGTCGCCGCAGCACGTCTTCCCAGGCCGCATCGTGCGTCGGCACCAGGCAGGCCGGCAAGCTGCGGTCCTTGGCCACCTGGAAAACGACGCCCAGGAGCGCCAGCCATTCGGACCGGGGAGCGAAGCTGGCCAGCCACAACGCGGTCAGGCCGGCGTTCATGATGTACATGCGGTCGCGATCCCTGTTCGAGAATTCGCCCATGAGCTCGCGGCGTTGTTGGAGATCGTCCGCGGCGCGTTCCAGGCCGGCGAGCACGTCGCTCTGATGAATCAGGACGTCGCCGCCATCCTCGGTCAGACGGCGGGCCACGGTCGAGGCGACGTACTTGGTCAGCGAGGCTGGACGCCGCGACGACTCGTTGAACGCGACATCGCCGGCAATGATGGAGCTGCTCCCGCCGCCGTTCACGACGCCGTGCGCGATCAGGTTGTGGATGAGCAGGTCGCGGTCGGCGGTGGAGAGGGCGGCGAATTGTTGAAGGACGTTCATGGCTGCCTCCTTGGCAGTTCCGGCACATCGGCCGGACGATCCATCATTGCACAAATAAGCTCACGCGTCAAGCCGAGGCCGCCCTAGCGACATAAAAATGACCCGCCGCGGGTCATTGGATGTCGGTTTTGTCGGGCCAGAGGCGCTTGACCTCTTTTTCGAGGAAGGGGCGGAATTCATCGACTCCCGCCAGGATCTCTTTTTCGACGCGGGCCGCGACCATTTGGAGGACCTTCTTCTGGCTCGGCTTTTGGCCGGGAAGGTACTGGACCACGAAGGACCTATTGCTGACCGATTCGGCCACGGTGGCGGTCTGTCGGGCAAGCGCCAGCAGCTTGAACGAATCCTCGTCGTGGATCCGTCGCAGCACGGCGTCCCAGGATTCATCCTTGGCCAGGTAGCGGTCGGGCGTCAGACCGGCCTCGGTCGACAGCTCCAGCACGGCCTCGATTTCGCGCCGCACGGTCTCGGCGTCGATCCAGGGCACGAAGCGGTTGTGCATGTTGGCGGCACACCAGGTCGCGGTGGCGACGATCTTTTTTTCGAGATCAGGATCGTCGCCGATGACGACGGGCAGGACGGCGCGGCAGGCCTTTTCGGCCATGGCCGCGAACTCTTCGATGTCTGGGAGCGGCGTATCGGCCTTGGCCAGCAGCTTCTCGGCCGTCTTGTCGGCAACCATCTGGTCGATGGCATCTTCCAGAGCCGTACTGCCGAGTTTGGGCGGCATCTTGTCCGCCAGGCCGAGCTCGAGCGCCATTCGTTCGGCCCAGTCGCGGTAGTAGCGGAGCGTCCGGCGGTGGATGTGGACCAGAACGAAGGCCAGCTGGGCGCGGGTCAGCGTCTCGATCATCCGTGCCTCCTTGGGAATGAGCTTCCTAAAGCCTAACATGGACAAAACGGCAGGGCTATGGCGATTATGAATTTGGTATGAACTCTTGTTCCGCATTCGCTCCCGCATCCGTGGCCAACGTCGGTCCGGGTTTTGATGTCTTCGGATTTGCCCTCGAAGGAGCGGGGGATACGGTGACCGCCCGTCGATCGGATCAACCCGGGGTGCGCTTGCTCAAGATCGAAGGCGACGGCGGGCGCCTGCCGGTCGGCGCGGACAACATCGTCTGCGTCGTTGCCGCTGCCATGCTGCGGGCGGCGAATCCCGGATTCGGCATAGAACTTTTTTTGTTTAAAGGTTTGCCGCTGGGCAGCGGCCTGGGGTCGTCCTCGGCGTCGGCCGTGGCTGCGGCGGCCGCAGTCAATGGGTTGCTTGTTGGCGCTTTTGACAATAAGCAGCTGCTCGAATTCGCCCGAGAAGGCGAGCGAGCCGCCTGCGGTGCCGCCCATGCCGACAACGTCGCCGCCTCGCTCTATGGCGGGTTCACCATGGTCGCTGGCGAACCGCCCGAAGTCTCCGTCCTGAAAGTACCGGCATCATGGCACGCCGCCGTGGTCCATCCGCACCTGGAATTGCCGACCAAGAAAGCGCGGGCCGTGATCTCGCCGGCCGTGTCGCTCGCGAATCACACCGCCACCTTGGCCGCCGCCGCCCGGCTCGTTGCCGGCATCGCCGGCGGCGATCTGGCCATGGTCGGCAGGTCGGTCATGGGCGATCGCGTGGCGACGCCGGCCCGCGCCGGCCTGATCCCGCACTATGAACAGGTCGTCGCCGCGGCGCTGCAAAAAGGCGCCGCCGGAGCTTCGATTTCCGGTGCCGGACCCTCGATTTTCGCCTTGACCGAGGGCCTCGAAGGTGCAAAGGTGATTGCCGACGCGATGGCGTCGGTATGGCGCGCTCGAGGCATCGAGTGCGACATCATCGTGAGCCGCATGGGCGCTCCCGGAGCGCGCCTCGCGGCGGAGGTGCCACATGCCAACCCACTCACTGCTCTCCTGCGTCCTTTGCACCAAGACTTATCCGCTCGATGACGACCGCATCGCCTGCGACTGCGCCGGTCTGCTCGAGGTCCGTCATGATTTCTCGCACATCATCTCCGGCGGTTTCGGACAGTATCTGCGCCTGCTGTTTTCGAGCCGGCGACAACGCCCGTCGGGCGCGGCCGACCGCAGCGGCGTCTGGCGATTCCGCGACCTGGTGCTGCCCGGCCTGGATGAAAGCGATTTCGTGACCCGGGGCGAAGGCAACACGCGGCTGTACCGAGATTTCCGCCGCACCGACGCCTTCACCGGCTGCCGCGCGGCATACAAGCACGAGGGCGAAAACCCGACCGGCTCGTTCAAGGACCGCGGCATGACGGTCGCCGTCAGCTGGGCCAAGAAGCGCGGTGCCAAGAT
>JACQSM010000093.1 GCA_016205965.1 Candidatus Uhrbacteria bacterium | reverse complement strand
TTCGGCGGCACCTCGCTGCTGATCGTCGTCTCGGTCGTCATCGAGACCGTCAATCAGATCGATGCCCAGCTGACGATGAGGGAATACGAAAGTCTCTAAAACAGGAGGGCGGCCTTCAGACCGCCCTGCCAGGAGGATCGCCTTTAGGCGGTCCTCCTGATTTGTTATACTTCAATAGTATGCGCGACTCCTGCCGCCACATGACCGAAGACATCCGCAAGATTCTTTATCGCGACGTCAAAACGCTCTCCAAGGACCAGCTCGACTATGTCATGGCCGCGGTTCGCGAGCTTAAATTGAAATCAGGCGGGCCGCTTTATCGCAAATCTTTTTCGGTGCGTCTCAAGGAACTTCGCCACGAGTATCAACTGACCGAACCGGAAGCCGATGCCATCCTCGAGGCCCTCTTCAGCGAGTAACAGACCGTTTTTCGCCTGGCAGGCGCTGGCCGTCGAAGAGGCGGCTTTTGCCGTGCTTTTCGGTCTGTCGATGGCGGCGGCCAGGCGTGGACCACTCGTTCCGTCGTCGATGGGGGAGGTGAGCGTTTTGAGTTTCCTGGCCCTGTTCGCGGCCGTTACCGTCCTGGTCGTGGTGCTGATTCGCGCCCTCCATTCGGCCAAGCTCGTCGCTGCCATGTTCGACGCCGCCATGATCATCGGCGTCGCCAATCTTCTCTGGATCTTTTTCGGGCCGTCCGCGGCCGTGTTGGGCGCCGCCGGCGCCGCCGTCATCAGGTACGCAGTACCGCGCATAGTCCTGCTCGATGCCGTCCTGCTCTTAGGCCTGGCCGGCGTCACCGCCGAACTCTCGACCAGCCTCCGACCGACCGGCATCGCCGTCATTCTGGCCGTCTTGGCGGTTTACGACATCATCGCCGTCTATGGCACCCGCCACATGGTTGAAATGGCCGGCGCGCTCTTGCGGCAACGTGCCGTCTTTGCCATCATTGTACCGTCAACGGCCAAAGGCTGGCTGGCTCCTTTTCCGGAAGCGCGTCCAGGCGGCGGATTCACCTTCCTCGGCACCGGCGATGCCGTGCTGCCGGCGCTGCTGGTCGCCGCCGTCGCCCGCGAGCAGTCGGTGGCAGCCGCGACCGTTGTCGGCCTCGGCGCCGCCCTCGGCCTGGCCTGCACTCATTTTCTTTTCGCGTCCGCCCGTCACGTCGCTCGCGAGCGACGTGACCCGATGCCGGCCCTGCCGCCGATCGCCACCGGAGCGCTCCTCGGTTATCTGTTCACTTTTCTCACCTGACTATGCGCAATATCGTCATGCTCGGCGTCCAAGGCTCGGGCAAGGGCACCCAGGCCGATCGCATCTCGGCGCGTTACGAAATTCCGACCATCTCCACCGGCAAGCTCTTCCGGGCCGAAATCGAACGCAACACCGGCCTGGGCCGCGAAATTTCCTCCATCATCAAGAAGGGCGAGTTGGTTCCGGCCGCCAGGATCAACCAGATGATGGGCGAACGGCTCTCGGAGGAAGACACGGTGAACGGCGTCATCGTCGACGGCTATCCGCGCACCCTCGAACAGGCCCAGGCGCTCGACGACATCATGTCGGGCTTGAGCCGCCAGGTGACGCACGTGCTCTACATCAAAATTTCGGACGAAGAAGCCGTCCGCCGCCTGTCCGGCCGCCGCGTCTGCTCGAACAACAAGTGCGAGGCCAACTATCACGTCGAGTTCAATCCGCCGAAGAAAGACCCGAACCGATGCGACCGCTGCGGCAGCGCGTTGATGCAGCGCGCCGACGACAATCCGGAGGCCATCGGGCGCCGCCTCGAGCTCTACCACAAGGACACAGCCCCTCTGGTTGACTTTTATAAGAAAAAAGGTACTCTCCACGAAGTGGACGGGCAGCAGCCCATCCCCGATGTCGAAGCCGTCATCAACGGCATTCTTGCCTAGGAGGCAGTCATGTACGAGTTTGATCTCGTTGTAGGCCTTACCGGACACATCGGCGCCGGCAAGGATACTTTTTGCCAGCATCTGGCGCCGCACGGTTTCGAGTTCATGGGCATGGGTGACGCCATCCGCGCCGCGGCAGCCTCTTTGGGCATCACCGAGACCAGCGAGAACTACCGCGGACAACTTCAGGATCTCGGCGACCGCCGGAAGCGCGAAAGCTGCGACGGCGGTTACTGGGCCAAGCAGCTGCTGGCCACGGCCGGCCAGAGAGGCGTCAAGAAGCTCATCATCAACGGCATTCGTAATCCGGCGGAGGTGTCGACGCTGCGCGATGGCGCCAAGCTGCCCCATTGTTTCGTCCTTGTCGGGATTACCGCGCCGACCGAGATGCGTTACCGGCGTTTGGCGGCCCGTCGTCGAGCCGGTGACCAGCTCTCGCTCGAAAAGTTCCTGGCCGACGATGACCGGGACCGCGGCATCGGTCAGCCGCCGGAGGGGCAGCACACCGATCGGTGCCTGGCACTGGTCGACTGGCCTAACCTCTATTGCAACGGCGGTACGCCCGACGCGTTCCGGGTCTGGATCGATGAGTGGCTGGTCCTAACCGCCGAATGGCAAGCGTCCGAAGATCGCCGTCATCGCGACGAGAGCTACGGTCAAGGCATCCGCTAGCCGCCTCTTCAGGCGGTTTTTCCTTCTCTCTAAGTCCGCCATGCGTTACACTCAACACCATGATTACCCTCAAAAAATCGGAAGAGATCGATAATCTCCGCCAGGGCGGGGCGATATTGTCGCGCGTTTTGGGGGAGCTGGTGCGCCGGGCGGCGCCTGGCGTGACCACGCTTGAGCTCGATGAGCTGGCCGAGCGGCTGATGCGTGAAGGCGGCGCCGAACCGTCGTTCAAAGGTTATCGAACCAGCGGCGACGTCAGGCCGTTCCCGAGCTCGGTGTGCATCTCCCTGAACGATGAGGTCGTCCATGCGCCGGCCACGCCTTCGCGCACGCTCAAGGAAGGCGACCTGCTCAAACTCGACATCGGCCTGCGTTACAAAGGCATGTGCCCTGACATGGCTGTGACCGTTCCGATCGGCGCGGTTTCCGACGATGCCAAGCGCCTGATCGCCGCCACCCGGCGAGCGCTCGAGATCGGCATCGAAAAAACAGTCGCCGGCAACTGGGTCAGCGACGTCGGCAAGACCGTCGACAAGTTCGTCCGCCGGAACGGCTTCAGCACGGTCAAAGACCTGGTCGGCCACGGCGTCGGCAAAAATGTCCATGAAGAGCCGCTGGTGCCGAATTTTTTCGACTCTTCCCTGGAGCCGGTGCGGATCGAACCGGGCATGACCCTGGCCATCGAACCAATGATCAATGCCGGCATCGAGGACGTCCGGCTGCTCAAGGATGGCTGGACCGTGGTCACCGCCGATCACAGGCTTTCGGCTCACTTTGAGGCGACGGTGGCGGTTTTCGCCGACAAGACCGAAATCATGACGCCTTTACCGGTGTAATTTTCATGCGCATTCTCGGCGTCGACTTCGGCACTAAAAGGACCGGCTTGGCGGTGGGGGACGCCGAGACGCTCTTGGCGTTTCCTCTGCGGACCGTGAGCGCACCGACTTTGGACGCCTTGGTCGTCTTGGTACTCGCTGCCGCCGCCGAAGAGAAAGTCGAGCGCGTCGTCGTTGGTATGCCAGTACGG
>JACQSM010000100.1 GCA_016205965.1 Candidatus Uhrbacteria bacterium | reverse complement strand
TCCGCGAACTCGGCGTCGATCTGATGTCCGTCAACGGGGCCAAAGTTTTCGGGCCGAAGGGCGCGGGCGTGCTGTATGTCCGCCACGGCGTGAAGATCGCGCCGATCATGTTCGGCGGGTCGCATGAAGGCGGCTTGCGTCCGGGAACCGAAAACGTCGCCGCGATCATCGGTCTGGCCGAGGCTTTGCGGCTGGCGGCCGAACGCCGGGCCGCGGACATCGCCGCGGTTTCGCGTCTGCGCGATCTGTTAGCCGCGGAAATTTCGCGGCGGGCGGCGGGCGCGGTTTTCAACGGCCATCCGCTCTTCCGACTGCCCGGTTCCCTGCACGTCTCGATTCCCGGCGCCGACGGCGAGGCCCTGCTCATCTATCTCTCGAGCCGCGGCGTCCATGCTTCCGCCGGCGCGGCCTGCGACGCCGGATCGAACGAGTCGTCGCACGTGCTCCGGGCGATGCGTTTGTCGGACGAGATCATTCGCGGATCGCTGCGGTTTTCTATCGGCCGGGCGACGACGGAAGACGCCGTCCGTCGGGCCGCCAGCGCGCTGTCCGAGGTGCTGGATACGCTGCGAATTCCCCGCATGGACGCCGTCAGGTCGGCGTGATAGGCTGGCCCTGCCGCGAACATTATGTCTGAAAAGAAGCCTCTCCGGATTTCCAAAATCGTCATCGACCGCGATCTCTGCATCGGCGCCGCTTCCTGCGTGACCATCGCGCCGGGCGTCTTTCAGATGGATGAAGAGAATAAGGCGATCCTGGTCGATCTTCGCGGCAATGACGCCGAAACGACCCTGCTGGCCGCCGAATCCTGCCCGACCAAAGCGATCTTTCTCTACGATGAAGATGGTAAGCAGGTGTATCCTTATACCTAAGAAGCGCGATTTTCGTCATGATCGCAGACTACCTCATCATCGGCGCCGGCATCGCCGGCACGACCGCGGCCGAGACCATTCGCGGTCGTGACGCCGGCGGCACGATCGTTTTGGTCGGCGACGAGCCGCATCCTTTGTATTCGCGCGTGTTGATGCCGCATGTCGTCCGCGGCCGTGTCGGCGAGGCCAACATGTTTTTGAAAAAGCCGACGTGGTACGGCGAGAAGGGGATCGAATATCTTTCCGGCGTCGCCGTCGCGCGCGTCGATGCGGCCCGCAAGGTCTGCGGGCTCTCCGACGGCCGCGAGATCTCCTACGGCAAACTGCTGATCGCCACGGGCGGACGGCCGCGCCGCCTCGACTGCCCGGGCGCGGACGATGCCGGCCTGTTGCAGCTCCAGACGGTCGAAGACGCTCGCGAGCTGGCGGCGATAAACGGAGGCTCGGCATTGGTGATCGGCGGCGGTTTCATCGCCATGGAGTTCGCGCTGTCTTTCGCGCATAAAAAAATACCGGTGACGGTGGCGCCGCGCGGCGACGGCTTCTGGGGCCGCGTTTTGGGCGAACGGGCGCGAGCGATGATCGCCGCCAAACTCGGCTCGAACGGCGTGATGCTGCGTTCGAACAGCTCGCTCTCGGGCTTTTCGGGCCGGCGCGGCGACATTCGCGCGACGTTCCGGGACGGCGGAGCGCATGATTGCACGGTCGTCGGCTCCGGCATCGGCATCGAGCCGAACGTCGGTTTTCTCAAAGGCAGCGGCGTGCCGGTCAATCTCGGCGTCGTCACCGACGAGTTCTTGGCCTCCTCAGCGCCCGGCGTCTATGCAGCCGGCGACGTGGCCGAGTTTTTCGATCTGATCTCGGCCGACCGCCACATACTCGGCAATTGGACCAACGCGCTCCTCCACGGCAAGACCGCGGGCGCCAACATGGCGGGAGAGCGGACGGCTTATAAAGCGCTCACTTCTTACAGCATCAACTGTTTCGATCTGCCGATCGCTTTCCTCGGCGCGGTCGAGTCCGGTTTCGAACGCCTTGAACGCCGCTACGACGACGCGGTATTGCATTGCTATCTGCGCGAAGGCCGGGTCGTCGGCGCCGCCGCCGTCGGAAAATTCCACGAGCGCGAAGCGGCCGTCGGTTTGATCACGCCTCGGACCCTCTTGGACGCGGCCCGGCGCGCCGCTTTCGCCGACGCGCGGCTGCCGCTGGCTCGCATCATCACATGAACGCGCGACGCGCCATGACGAAATTTTTTCGACGGCCCGGCTTAGGCTATGCCGCCGTTTTTATTTTCGCCCTGGCCGTCGGCGCGTATCTGCAATCGACGCCGACGTTCATCGATCCCGATTCCTTTTATCATCTGAAAATGGCCGAGCTGACCGCCGCCGACGGGCCGGTCCGTGATTTTCCATGGCTGCCATTCACCACGCTCGGAGCCGCTTTTGCCGATCATCACTTCCTCTATCATGTCGCCCTGATCCCGTTCATGGCCGCGCTGGGACCGGTCGCCGGGGCCAAGACCGCGACCGTCATTTTTTTCGCGCTGGCGATCGCCGCGTTTTACGCCCTGTTGCGGCAGCATGCCGTGCGGTCGCCGTGGTTCTACGCGCTGGTGCTGGCGACGTCCGGCGGGTTCGTCTTTCGCATGAACCTGGTGAAAACATCGGCCCTCTCGGTTTTCATCTTATTTTTCGCCCTGCTGGCGGTTGAAAAAAAGGCCCATCGTTTCTTGTTCGTCCTGTCGTGGCTGTATGTCTGGACCTATGGCGGATGGCCGCTGCTGCCGATCGTGGTCGGCGCGATGGCCGCGGCCCGGGTGTTCGCGATCTGGAAGCTGTCGCCGACCCGCGTCCGGATGGCGTTCGGCGAGGCGCTCCGCCGGGGCCGCGGACACCTCGAGATGCTCGGGGCCGCGGTCGGCGGATCGATCGTCGGCCTGGTCTTCAATCCGTATTTTCCGCGTAACCTGGCGTTTTATTGGGAACAGATCGTCCAGATCGGCATCGTGAATTATCGCGGCACGATCGGCGTCGGCGGCGAGTGGTACGGCTATTCGTTCGCCGACATCTTCGGCGGCGCCGGCCTGCTTTTCATCCTGCTTCTGTGCGGCTTGGCCCTGCTTCTGATCATCGTGCTCTTCGACCTGCCGGCCGACCGTCGCCGGCCGTTCGCCGAGCGCGATCTGGCGCCGTTCATCGCTTCTCTGGCGCTGGCCGCGCTGTTTTTATTCATGACGCTGCGCAGCCGCAGATTCGTCGAATACTTCCAGCCGTTCATGGCGCTCTTCGTCGCGCTGTTCCTCGATGCGCTGCTGCCCAAGTTTTCCCTGCCGGCGTTCCGGCGCGGAACGAAAAAGATCATCGCCGAGTTCGGATTGCTGCCGGCGGCCGCGGCGATCTTCCTGATCGGCCTCTTTCCGTTCATCGCCGTGCGCGACATTCGCATGACCCGCGAGGTCTATGCCGGCGGCCTGCCCGTCGGGAAGTACGCCGCCGCGGCCGATTGGCTGGCGGCCAACACGCCCGAAGGCTCGGTCGTCTTCCATAGCGACTGGGATGATTTTCCGCCGCTTTTTTATCGCGACACGCGCAACCGCTTCATCAGCGGCCTCGACCCGACGTTTTTTTATCGGCAGGACGGCCGGCGCTATTGGCAGTGGGTTCACATTACGACCGGCAAGCGAAAAAGCGGCATCGCCGACATCGTGCGGCGCGGTTTCGGCGCCGAGGTCGTGCTGATCGAGAAGGATCACAAGGAGATGCGCGAGGTCATCGAGGCCGATGCTAATTTTAGCAAGGTGTATGCTGATGATGAGGTGGATATTTATGCAATCAGTGACCATCGCGATTCCGGTGCTCAATGAAGAGGCGGTGCTTCGGGATGCGATCGAAAAAATTTGCGCCGCCGCGGCCGGACTGGCCGGATACGCCGTCACCCTCGTGATCGCCGACAACGGCTCACATGACGGCACCGAGCGGATCGGCCGCGAACTCGCCGTCGCTCATGCCGAGGTGAAATATCTTCGCCTGGCCGAACGAGGAAAGGGGCGGGCGATACGGGCCGCGTGGCAGGCGCATCCGGCCGATATCAACGCATTCATGGACGCCGATCTGTCGACCGATCTGGGAGCCCTGCCGGCGCTGATCGGCGCCGTGTCCGCCGGAGCCGACGTCGCCGTCGGCTCGCGCCGGCATCGCGAATCGAAGGTCGTGCGAACGCCGCTGCGCCGCCTGACGTCCCGCGGCTACGGCGCCGTTTTGCGATCGTTCATCGGCACCCGCATCGCCGACGTGCCCTGCGGCTTCAAGGCCGTTTCGGCCCGCGTGATCCGCGAAGTTCTGCCGACGGTCGATGATCAGGGCTGGTTTTTCGATTCCGAACTGGTGCTGCGGGCCGAGCGCCGGGGCTTCGCCGTTCGCGAGGTTCCGGTCGTCTGGCGCGACGACCGCGACCGGCCGCGCAAATCCAAGGTCGACGTGTTTCGTCTGGCCGGGGAGTACGTCAAAAGAGCCTGGCGGCTGCGGCGCGCCATGAACGCCCGTTGATGTGACCCTCGCTTCGCTCGCACAATCGGTCTCGCTCCGGGAGCGTCGCGCGGCGGCGGTGCTGATCGTCTTGGCGATGCTGCTGTCATCGATCCCGCCGATCTTCGCCCTGATGACCGCGTCGGCGAACGGCATGGCCTGGAGCGGCATGCAATTTTTGTCGCCCGGCGATATCAGCGTCTACCTTTCGTATATCGAACAGGTCAAACAGGGCCGCTGGCTGTTCGGGAATTTTTACACGACCGAGCCGCTGGCCCCGGTTTTCAATATATTTTGGCTGGCGATAGGCCTTTTCAGCCGCGTCCT
Source organism: Candidatus Uhrbacteria bacterium (assembly GCA_016205965.1). Lineage (GTDB taxonomy): Bacteria > Patescibacteriota > Patescibacteriia > SG8-24 > SG8-24 > JACQSM01. Next base: position 6,805 of record JACQSM010000100.1, on the reverse strand, counting down.
GCGTCTCGACGCGCTGCTCGCTTATCATCTGGCGCGGCTGGCGCTGATTCCTGTTTTCGGCGCCGTCGCCTATCTGTTCGTCGCCTTCGTGCTGCCGCGCGCCCGGCATCGTGTGTTCGCCTTCGGCCTGTTCTTTTTCAGCTCCGGCGTCGGCGAATATTTTTCCCCGCTGTTTTTGGAAGGACGTTTCGACGGCTCCCGCTATCAGTGGCCGATCGACCTGTGGGTCGCCGAGTCGAACGCTTTTTTGTCGATGCTCTACAGTCCGCACTTCATCGCCTCGTGGACGCTGATCCTGGCCTGTTTTTTGCTGCTGCTCATGGCTTTCGAGTCCGGCCGCGATCGCGAAGCGGTCCTGGCCGGGGCGCTGGCGCTGCTGCTTTTTCAGTTCCATCCGTTCCATGCGCCGACGCTCTACTTCGCGCCGTTGGTCTTTGCCGCCATGCGCGTCCGCTGGGGAGCTAGCATTCGGCGTTTGGCCAGGCCGTACCTGATTTTCGTCGGCATCTCGTCGCCATCGGTTCTCTATCACTATTACCTGACTCATTACGATGCCAACGCCGGCGAGCTGTTGGCCAACAATCTGACGCTGACGCCGGGATTGCCGCTTGTCCTGCTCGGTTTCGGCCTGATCACGCTTTTCGCGCCGATCGGCTATTATATCGTCAGGCGCGTCCGCGGCGACCATGCCCGTTGGGATTTTCTAGCCGCCTGGGCCTTGGCGCAGTTCATCCTGGCGTATTCGCCGCTGACATTCCAACGCCGCCTGCTCGAGGGGCTGCAGTTCCCGCTGGTTTTGTTGGCCGTGCCGGCGATGTTGGCTTTCGGTCGCCGTCTCGAAAGCCGGCTCGACCTCCACAAAGTGGTAATCGCCGCCTTCGCCTGCTTCTTCCTGCTGCCGTCGACGGCTTCGGCCCTGGTCAACGGCGTCGGCGTCATCAAAACGCCGCAACCGTCGTTTTATTTCGATCGCGACACGCGGGCCGCCTTCGCCTGGCTGAAGGAGTATTCGGTAGCCGATGCGGTCGTGCTGGCCATGCCGGACAGCGGCTACGAGATCGCCGGTTGGGCCGGGCGCCGAGTCTATTCCGGCCATTGGGCCATGACCATCGACGCCGGCCGCAAGCATGAGGAATTGCGAGGCTTCTTCTCCAACGAAGGCGTGGCCGGGCAGCGCCGGCAACTCATCGATCTCTCCGGCGCCGATTACGTATTTTGGGGGCCGCGCGAGCGCGAAACCGGCGGCGCTCCGGCGGCGACATGGAAAAAGGTTTTCGAGTCCGGCGAGACCGCGGTGTATGAAATCACCGCAGGAATATGAAAACGCTGATCATCATCCCGACGTATAACGAACGCGAGAATCTCGAGACGGCGGTCACCGAGATCGTTTCGGGCCAGGCCGACGGCGCCGACGTCCTGGTGGTCGACGACAATTCGCCGGACGGCACCGGCGCGCTGGCCGAGGATCTGGTGCGCAGTTTTCCGGCGCGCGTCCAGGTGCTGCATCGCCCGGCCAAGCTCGGCCTGGGCAGCGCCTACATCGACGGCTTCCGCTACGCGGTCGATCGCGGCTACGACTTGGTCTGTCAGATGGATGCCGACGGCTCGCATGATCCGCACGACGTGCGTCGTTTGGTCGATGCGATGGACGATCACACTGACATCGTCATCGGCTCGCGGCGCGTCCCGGGCGCCGCGGTCCTCGGCTGGGGACCGCGCCGTCATTTCATGAGCGCCGCCGCCATGGCCGCGGCCCGCCTGATGCTCGGCTTGAGCGCCCGCGACGTCACCTCGGGATTCCGCTGTTATCGCGGCCGAGCGGCGGCGCATCTTTTGCGCCAGCCGATCGTCAGCCGCGGTTTCGCTTTTCAGGAAGAGGTCTTGCTTCACTGCCAGAAAGCGGGTTTTCGCATCAAAGAGATTCCGGTGACGTTCCGCAATCGCCAGATGGGAAAGTCGAAGCTCGGTTGGAGGGAGGTCGCGGATTTTTTGCTGATGGTGCTCCGGGCGCGGCGCTAGGGTTCAGCGGACGAACTCGGCGACGCGGGCGCCGCCCCACGATTCGCGTCCGGTCACGACCCGTTCGACCGAGCGAATGCCCGACACGGTCACGAAGGCGTCCTCTCGGGCCAGCTCGATCTCGGCCCAATATCGCCCGGCGGGAAGATCCGCGATCGGCACTTCCAGCCGCGAGAGAATCGGCCCGTCGGCCGCTTTTTTTATCGATACCGGGGCATTGGCGAAGCCGTAGTCGCGGGTCAGCACGGCCTTATTTTTTCCGTTTTTGACGGTCAGGCGCATCGCCGGCTCGACGTCGGGCGGCAAGCCATATAGCTTCCAGCGCAGATTCAAAAGAAGCGTATCGCGACCGACCTCCGGCCATGATTCCAGAGTGATACGGTCGTTCAGAAATCGGCCGCCGGCCGGAGCGGGCGAGGTTTGCGCTCGCTCACCCGTCCCTTTGGTGCCAGGCACCGAGGGGACAGGTGAATCGTAAATAGTGAAAGCATCGCGCGAGAACATCGGCGCTCCAAGACGTGAGGCCAAGCGGTCGTAGCCGCCGCCGTAGTACGGCCGCGTCCACCCGGTATTCAGAAATTGGGTCCGATAGGTGAGCAGATCTTCGGAGTCGAAGGCAACGACTCTCGAATCCGGCGTTTTGTAGGACGAGCCGCCGTACTGGGTGACGCCGAGAAAGGCGTAGTGCAGCGAGTGGAGCCGTTCTCGCGAAGACAGATTCGGCAGCAGCGAATAACCGGCGATGACCGAGGCGCTCGCGGGAATTTTTCCGAGAGCCTCGCGGGCCGCGTTCGCCCTGACGATGTCCGCGCCAGGAGCGAACATACGAACGGCGACCGACGGCAGCGGACCGAGCGCGATCGCGCCATACGCCGCGCCGACGGCAAAAATCGCCGTCAAAACTTTTTTATCAAGTCGCGTGCGTTTGGCGACGCCAGGCAGAGCCGCGACGCCGTCGATGGCGGCGGCGAAGATCGCCGGCAGGAACAGCGAGGCGTAGTGCGTCTCAAGAATCAGCGAGCCGCCGCCGGGCGCGCCCAGCAGGATTTGGGCCAGAGGGCCGATGGCCAGCAGCAAACGGCGCGGTCGGAAGTAGGGGAGGAACAGGAGCGGCATGCCGAAGCCGAGGATCATCTCGAGGTTCGGCAGCGTGTCGATATGGACGAACACCTTGATCGGATGCTTGATCGCGTTCAAAAGAATTTCGCCGAAAGAACCGCCGAGCCAGGAGTAGTAGACCAGGAATTTATAACCGCCCTCGGGCGCGAAGTGCCCGATCAGCCGCATCGCCGCCAAGAACCAGGCGGCGCCGAAAACGATCGGCACGAAGCGCCAGAAACGCGAGCGGCGTTCGATCCAGGCGAGCAGGCCGATGGCGGCGACCACCATGGTGACGTCCTCGCGGGCGAGCATGGCCAGCGTCGCCCAGACCATGAATTCGCCCTTACGGCCGCGGTCGTAAGCGAGCAGGGCGGCGAAGAGAAAGGGTATGGCGAAGGGCAGGATGTGAAACTCGAATAGGGCGATGTTATGGACCAGCGGACTCGCCAGGTAGGCCAAGGCAACAAGAAGAGGAACCTTTGAGCGGTCGCCGAGACGGTGCTTGGTCAGAAGGTAGAGCGGGGCGGCGGCGATCGAAAGAGCTGCGGCCTGCAGTACCAAGAGCGTTCGCGGATCCTGGAAAAGTCCGTAGAAGGGGAGCAGGAAAGGAATCAGCAGCTCGGCATGGTCGCCGAGCGAAAGGTGGGGGTGGATCGATTGAGTGAAGAACCGGCCTTCGAGGGAATTCCAAAAAACCTGGTTAAAATAGGCCAAATCAAGGCCGTTATAGGCGAAAATGCCGTACTTCCAAAGGCAGGCGACTGACAGCGTTAAGGCGGTCAGTGATATTCCTGTGGATAAGATGTGGATTTCATGGGAATAAATCCACTTTACAGCTTTATGTAGCGAAAGACGCATACCCAGGTATTGTACAGCAACTTTAAGAATCAGGAGGGCGGCCTTTAGGCCGCCCTAAGTAAGACCAGCCTCCTGATGCTTAAAATTTTGGCTAAGATAAGCACAAATAAGCCTTGACAAAACCGCCCTTTTGTGCTATAGTCTAATGTCTCGCAATAATAGGGTTTGCGTGACGCAGTTCCCTGACAACCCAAGGGACCCTTCACCGGGTGCCCAAGTAGGAGAAGCACATGACCACAAATCCAACCCCTGCCCCCGCTAGCACGGCCGATGGTTTTGCCAACGCCGCCCAAGGTTACATCCGGCGCGCGCTGCGCAGCCTGGGAAAGCAGGCGGTCATCGACACGCCTGTGGTGAACGCGGTTGTCCGGGCTCTTGATCCGGACATCGTGGAATTCATCTACCAGGGACTGCCGGCCGCATCCGGGCTGGTATCCACTTGGATCAAGCCGCTTGTTGGCGAAAGTATTGTCGGGAAATTGATTGTCCACGGAGTAATGGACGCCGGTGAGATCCTGGCCGACCTGATCAGGGAAGGTCACGAGCTCACGCCTGAAAAGGTTGGAGAGGTCCTCACGGCCACGCTCAAGAAGCACGGTGAACAGATGGTCTGGGTGGATACGATTGGTAACGTCCATCCCGTCAGCTGCGATACTATGCTGCGCGAGCCCGACAACCGTAAGCGTCAGATCACCTTGCTGCAGGCCGTGGCAGATGGGCGTTCCGCGTCCAACTGTCCTGTCTGCAACAAGGACGGAAAGGCGCTGACGATGCCTGCTCCCGCCACCAACGCCAAGCAGAACTTCCGCGGCAAGTCCGTGGCGTTCATCCTGGCATCCATGGAGGGTGGAATGTCGCGGTTGGAATGGATCATGGCCCTGGACAAGCCCACCCGAGACCGCATCATCAAGGTTCTGCAGGAAGAGGCGGATAGCCCGGAGGAGATCAAGGTTGCCCTCGACCTTATCGAGAAGGGCGCCGACATCAATGACGTGGCTAACTTCCTTGCTGACAGCAACCCTACGTCCCGGGCGCGCCGCAACGTCGCCAACGCCGTCACCAAGGTTACCGACGCCGCCAAGGCCGGCGTGGCCAAGGTCCAGGCATTCGACGCCGGCCTGGCGCCGGAGGTGACCAAGCTCCGGGATCGCGTCAGCCGCAATCGGAACAAGGGCGTGACACCTTTCGTGGCTGGTTCCGGCAAGTGGGCGTGGTTGGTTCACGCTCTTAAGGTGGCCTGGAACGAGAACAAGGCCGAGCTGAAGTTCGGTGCCGTGGTTGTTGGCGCCGTCCTTCTGGCGGCGCTGTTCATCTGAAACCATCCCCTACCACCCCGAGGCGGCCACGAGTGCCGCCCGGGGGCTGGAGAATCCATGAATTTCCTCACCCTGATCTGGCTGTTTCTTACTGCAAATCTGCAGGAAATCCAGGCCTGGACGGATCGTGAGATCCTGGCCCGGGCTAGAGGCATGCGTCGTTTGTTTTACTTCACCTTCCTGATTCCCATTGGCCTCATGGTCATGGGTATCCGGGCGGGTACGCTGGGTGACGCGGAGTACGCGCAGACGACGGCACTGATCGCCGGCTTTCTGGCGGCGCTCATAGCTCTCATCTTCATGGTGCGTAAGACGTTTTACGCCACCGTGCTGGTGATCGCCAGCGTCGGCATTTCTCACGTCTCCAACAGAATTCCCACCCTGGATGCGGCGGCGACGGAAAAGTTCACTCGCTGGGTCTGGGGCGTGTGCGCCTGGGTGATGCTGGTTGCATCGGTCTCGCAGTTCATCCCGTATTGGGAGAACATTGGGGCCACCATCGCCCTCTGTACCGTGGGTATGGCGGCCGTCGCCATGACCATCGGTTGGGGCCTGAAGACCAGCTTCCTGCGCAACGCGGCCGTGGTCTATGTGGCAGTTGTGGCGGTGAAGTGCCTCTACTCCTTCGCGCCGCAAGGCATGAAGGACGGAGTCAGCCAAGTCATAGCGCCGGCAACCGCGCTGCTTTCCAGCGAGGGAGCCAAGGTCAGCAGCCTGGCCATGCGCCGCTCGGCCGCCAACGGGGTCAACCTGACGGCGGACGAGACCAAAGCGCGGCTGACGCGCCAGCTGCTCCAGAAGCTCCAGAACCGGCAGGCCCAGATCATCCGCGAGGACCTGGCTGCCGACTGCACCGGCTTCTGCACGCCGGAACGGGAAGAGGAGCACCGCCTGAACCAGGGCAAGATCCTGGCCATTCAGGACGGCAGCTTCTGGGAGTCGGCCCTCTCATCGCCGCCCCCCAAGCCCGCTCCGCCGGCGCCGCCTCCGCCGGTCAAACTCGCCCCCACCAAGTCCGAGGCGCAGCGCCTCCTCCAGGAGAAGTATCCGGAGACGCTCAAGGACTGAAAACCTCCGGCCTGGGAACCGGGATCCACTCTCTACGAGCCCACCACAGCAATGTGGTGGGTTTTTAAATTTATCCACTGTGTGTAAGTCACCCTTGATTCAGCCTTAAAATAATGGTATCATTAATGTAGTTCTCGGCTGGGCAGACTTTGCCGAAACCAAAACAAAAAGAGGAAAAACATGCCCGCTCCCGCTTCAGGTCACAATTTTTTGGTATCTACGCACCGCGCCAAGCATTCCATCCGGTGGCATCTTGGTGCATTTTTATATGCGTTTCTAGGTGTCGGAGCGTTCCTTTACGCCTTCGGCGTCTTGGTGCCGACGCAGGTCCGCGCCACATTCGACGGCAATAATCGCGTCCTGTCGTATCAGATCCGCCTGACCGATACCGGCGGAACCGCCGTGGCCGATGGCACCAAGAACATCTAGATCAGCTTTTATAC
>JACQSM010000012.1 GCA_016205965.1 Candidatus Uhrbacteria bacterium | reverse complement strand
TGACAGGGAGACGTGTTAACCGGGCTACACCACGGACCCATGATGATGGGGACAGTGTACGTCAGGGGCGTTTTCTTTTCAAGGGTCGGATCGGCGCCGCTTAAAATTGAAAAACCCGCTTCGTAGAGAAGCGGGTCAGGTGAGCAGCGCCACGGCCGCCGCGGCCAAGACGCTTGCCAAGATCAGCGCCAACAGCATGTTGTAGCTGACCGCGAACTTTCGCCGAGGCGGCGGTCGTACGACCGGAAAAGGGAGGACTTGCGCAGGTTCCCAGGGTTCCAGCGCGCGACCCTGCATTTTTTCCCCGGCGGCGAAGAATTCCCCTGCCGGACCCGCCGCCGCTTCGAACGGAAGAGGTGGTGGACTGGTTCGTGGTTTCTCCGCCGCGACCGGCGTCGGCGCGTCCTCAAGGTCCTCATCCGTCAGATTGATGTTCTCTTCAGCGATCGCCTCGCCGTTGAAAATGCCGATCGGCCGCGTCAGGCCCTCGGCGAAGGCCAGGATCTTGAAATGCCCGGCTTTGCTGGGGGTAAAGGTCGCCGACGCCGCGCCGTCCTTGTCGGTCTTCCTGCCCTTGTTGCGGAGGTCACCTTCGCCTTCCTGAAGCATGTAGCGGTACGGTCGGTCTTTGACCGGAACGCCGCCGTCAGTGAAAGTGAGGATGATGGTGAAGTCCGCGTCCTCGCCGACTTTGACAGCTTGGTCATAGCCAGTGGCGACATGTACTTTGATTTCTGACATGGTGACCACCTCACTTGTCGGCGGCGGGCTGGCCGCAGGGTCGGAGCCGATGGAGACGAGCCGGAGTTTCGTGGAGGGCGGCTTCGTCAAAGTCCTCCAGGCCGCATGGGCCACTGGGATCATCCGCGGCCGGGGCCGCGGCAGCCGGCTCATCGGCCGGCGGTGGCGGCTGGTCCGCATGGGCGGCCTCCTTTTGTGGTTGGGGGTTGTTGGCGGCGGCCCTGACCTGGTCGCGGAATGCGTTGAGCGCGTTCTCCGCGGTTGACTGCGCGGACTTGACTTGCAGGATGACCTGATCAAGCCGTTGGCTGACTTCGGTGACACGCCGGTCCTGTTGCGCGGCCAATGTCTTGGCTTCGTCCGCGTTGGCCGCCGCTGTGTCCATGACCTGCGGGCCCTTGAAGTGCTGGACCATCAGGAAGGTAACCGGCGGCAGCAGAAGCAGCATGATCACTGCCAGCAGGATCTCAAACTTGGATGGCTTGTTCATGGAATACCTCGTGCCCGTCCCCGTCGGGCGGTTGGAAGGTGCGTGTCTCTCGGGGAAAATGAGACAGATCAATATACCAAAAAAGGGCGGCCGTGTCAATGACAGGGCCGCCCTTTTTTACGTTTATTTCTTGGCCGCCTTGACCACCTCGGCGAACACCGCCGGGTGCTTGGCCGCCAGCTCCGAGAGGACCTTGCGATCCAGGACGATGCCGGCTTTCTTCATGGCGTCGATCAGCGTGCTGTACTTCATGCCGTTCTCGCGGGCGGCGGCGTTGATCCGCAGTGCCCAGAGGGCGCGCATGTCGCGCTTCTTGAGGCGACGGTCGCGGTAGGCGTTGACGCCGGCCTTAAGCACGGCCACTTTGGCCAGCTTGATCTTGCTCTTGCGACCCCACATGTAGCCCTTGGTCTGGGCCAACAGGTTGCGGCGGCGCTTGGAATGCATTACTCCGCGTTTGACTCGAGGCATACGTTTATTGCTGCTGGAGCAGTTTCTTGACCGTCTTGGTGAACGATTCGGAGAGCTGCCGGTCGCGGCGCTTCATCCGCGTCACCTTGCCGGGTTCGCGCGTATTGAAATGGTCCTGCCCGGCGGTGCGCTTGAGGACCTTCCCTTTCTTGGTGACCTTAAACCGTTTGGCGATCGCTTTATTCGTCTTCATAAGAGGCCGAAGGCGGGTAAAAAACCGCCTCATTCATACCCGACGATATTACGCTTTTCCGACTATGCTTGTCAACTGTCCGCCCATCCGGCTGACCGGCTGCTCGACTTTGAGCGGCATCTCCTTGTTCAGGTCGGCGACGAACTCCTGGATGATCTTGGCCGCCAGGTCGCCGTGGCGCTTTTCGCGGCCGCGCAGGAAGATTTCGATCTTGAGCTTGTCGCCGCGTTCCAGGAACTTCTTAGCCTGTTCCTTGCGGACCATCAGGTCGTGTTCGCCGATGCGGGCCGACAACCGGATGCCTTTAACCTCGACCGTTTTGGCCTTGGCCTTGGCTTTGCGGGCTTCTTTTTCCTTCTCGTACTTGTATTTGCCGAAGTCGATGATCTTGGCGATCGGCGGTACGGCGTTGGCCTGGATCACGACCAGGTCGAAACCCTGTTCGCGCGCCTTCTGGAGCGCATCGGCGGTCGGCATGACGCCGACGTGGCCTTCGGTGTCGTGGATCACGCGGACCTCCGGAAACCGGATGTTCTCGTTGACCATGTACACGACGGAGGGTTTCTTCGGTTGAAATCGTCGACGGGAGATTCGCAAGGCAGTGGGGGTTAGGGTTATCTGTGGCTATACTAAGCCATTGCCGCCTTATTTGTAAAGGGGCGTCGGAATGGTACAGTAGCGGGACATCTTATGCCTTCGCTTGCGGTCAACAAACACGCCGGCTCCGATTATGAGATCCTCGAGAAATTCGAGGCCGGTTTGAAGCTGCTCGGCCACGAGGTCAAGTCGGTCAGAGCCGGTTCGATGAGCCTCCGCGGCGCCTACGTCTCGGTGGCGAGCGACGGCATCTGGCTGGTCGGCGCCCACATTCCGCGCTACAAGCCGGCCGGTCCCACGCCGGGCTATGACCCGGAGCGCTCGCGCAAACTGCTCCTGCATAAGCGCGAAATCAAGCGTTTGAGCGGCCAGGTGCTCCAGAAAGGATTGACTTTGGTGCCGCTTTCGGTATATACTCGCAAGTCCCACATCAAGCTCGAGTTCGGTTTGGCCCGGGGAAAGAAGCAATACGAGAAACGCGCCCAGATCCGCAAGCGCGATCTCGATAGAGAAGTCAGACGTTCACTCAAAGGCGATATGTAAATGAGCGCGTGCGAAGGAGGACGTCCAGACCCTTCCTACGGACGCTGATCGTGCGGCCTGTCGAAGGGTCTGGACGTCCTAGCCCAGCCATGCGGGCAAACATATCAACTTCGAGGGGATGCCAGGCATCGCCGGGAGTACTTTTCACGACGTGCAAGATGAGGACGTCCGTTACCTCACGAATCACCGGACAATCTGAACAACTGCCAATCTGTTCTCACGCGCGAAGGCCGCACTCGCGAAAGCGTTTGCTCCTTCGTTCGCGCCGGTTCTCGCCTAAGGGCGCAGAACCCATCCGCCCGGATGACACCGATATTCCGGATCCGGGTGTCATACATCGGTTTGGGCACGGCGTGCGCCTCTGACGCCGCTGCCGACATGGCCAGGGGATAGGGATCGCGGGTTTGGCCCGCTCTTACCGCGGTCTCGAACCAACAAGCGGGCTACGCTTGTACACACGTCGCGGGACGCCTCACCAGACGGGAGTTCAACTCTCCCCATCTCCACCAAAAATGAGCCGGCAATATTTCGTTGCCGGCTCATTTTGTTTTTGTCAGCGGTTTGACCGACGTCGTTTTTTCTGTTATCCCATGATGGACCCAATGACGGGCCCGTTCCTTTACAGTACAGGAGTCGATCATGAAAACCGATTCGCCTGATTTTGAAGTTCGGGTTTCCCAGCTCATCGCAAAGATGTTCCACTCCAACTTGGAGGACTCCGAGACTTGGAAGGATTGGATCGATGATCGTGGCGCCCGCTGGGACGTCTTGGAGGCGCTGATCGAATCCGGCGTCCGCGATGCCTTCAAGGCCCGGGCGATCGCCATCTGGTTGACGCCACAATATCGGCCCGCGCCCTGTTATTTTTCCGGCGGCCATGGCTGCCTCGGCATTCATGGGTTCGACGCAGCCAAAATCAGTCCGGCGCTGCAAGCCTTCGCCGCCGAGGTGTTGATCATGGTCGTCGACCGCATCTTGCCGTCAGGAGATCGCGAGGCGCGCCGACCGCTCGACGATACCAATCGGTACATCCTCAAGCTTCTCGGAGTTTTGCCGGAGGATCATGAACTGACCGCCCGGTTGTTCGGCCGCTACCAGCTCAACGATCCGGTGGAAGGTTATGACATGGACGATAGCTCCGGGTACAACCCCTTCTACCAGCTGCTCAATGAGGAGGTGCCCGAGTGTTGGAAACAGGCCGGCGATCTCTTGATGCAGCGCCGGATTCTCCATGAATCGGAAGGGTGGGCGAAACCGCGTGCCGAGTGGGAAGGCGCACTCGCGTGCTATGCGCATCACATTCAATTGCCGCTGATCAACGGCAAAATCAAGTACGCACCTGACCTCTTCCGCTCCCAGATCGACTGTCTGATGCGCTTCTCCGACGTCAAGCTTCGGATCAATGGCTGGGCCATGGCTAAGACCTGGGCGTATCTGGCCGGAGACCAGCATCGCGAACTCCGCCGCCGTTATGCACGCCATGCGGTTTTCATCAACAATGACAACGGTGGCCCGTTTCGATGCACCGGTAACACCTACGACTTTGCCAAGGCCGTCCTGGCGGAATTCCGCGAGACGGATGCGCAGCTGGCCGAGCGCTTGGTCAGGCTCATCGACGAGCATGAGGTCGAGCGGCAAGCCCAGCAGGCAATTGAAGCCGCTCGGGTCAAGAAAACCAAAGACATCATCGACCGTATGAGATGAAGCGACACACCACCGAGCTACGGCTCGGTTTTTTGATGCGCGTTTTGCATACACGCCTTGATCGGCGCGTATGACATCCGATGTTCGGCGCAAGGTCCGAGCCGCCGCAAGGCCTCCTGATGCTGCCGCGTGCCGTAGCCTTTGTGACCGGCGAAACCATAGCCGGGGAAGCGCGCGTCCACCTCTGCCATGTGCTGATCGCGCGCCACTTTGGCGATCACCGACGCCGCCGCGATCGATTTGATTTTGAGATCGCCCTTCACGATGTTTTTCGAGGGGATGGCCAAGCCGGGAATCGCAAAAGCGTCGATCAGCACGAACTGCGGCGCCATCGCCAATCCCTCGACCGCCCGGCGCATCGCCAACGCTCCGGCCCGGCGGATATTCAATGAATCAACCTCGGCGGCCGAGGCCGTACCCACGGCCCAAGCGGCCGCCTCGCGTTTCACGTCCTCGACGACCCGCAGCCGCTGCGTCAACGACAAAGTCTTGGAATCGCGAATCAGCCCGATCCGCGAATCGAAAGGCAAAATCACCGCGGCGGCGAAAACCGGCCCGGCCCAGCAGCCGCACCCGGCCTCGTCGACCCCGGCCACGATCGTAAAGCCGGCGGCCAGCAAAGCGCGTTCTTCGTGAAATGTCGGCAGCCGCACGGCGACCATAGCATCAAGCCGGAGCTTTCATCTTCGAGTTAAGCCGGAACTCTCATCTTATGAACCCACTTTTTCAAAAGTTCGTTGGCGGCAAAGTACCCCGCCGCCAGCAAAAACACCATCGTCAATTGATCCGGCGTCGGCCGGACGAAGTGGAACAGCTGCTGGCCGACCGGGCTGAACGGGAAGGCGACGGTGAAGATCATCGCGGCGGCGGTCAGGCCGATGACCGAGCTGCTCGGCCGCAGCGCCTTCCAGAACGGTCCGGCGGCGCGGATGGAGAATAACAGCAGCAGCTCGGTGAAGATGCTGACCATGAACCAGTTCGTCTGCAGCGCCTGTTCGCCCTGGCCTTTGAAGATGAAGAAGGTCGCGAAATCGAAAATCGTGCTGACGACGCCCAGGATCGTCGCTGCCAGGATGATTTCGCCGGTGCGCTGCTTCTTCGGCTGCCGCAGATCCTCGGGGC
>JACQSM010000018.1 GCA_016205965.1 Candidatus Uhrbacteria bacterium | reverse complement strand
GGCCAATACGGCGTGCCGGTGCTCGACATCGACGGCAAGATCATCGTCGGTTTCGATCGCGAGGCTATCGACATGGCCTTGGGGTAAAGCAACTACGAAAGAGGCCGGGCTTCGACCCGGCCTCTTTTCGATTTACGCTTTTCCGAGCGTCTTCTCGCCCGGCTTCCAGTCGACGGGGCAGAGTTCGCCGGTTTGGAGCGCCGAGACGACGCGGAGCACTTCTTTGATGGAGCGGCCGACGCCGAGATCGTGATAGAGCGCGTAGCGCAGCACGCCTTCGGGATCGATGACGAAGGTGCCGCGCAGGGCGATGCCTTTTTCCTCGATCAGGACGCCGTAGTCGCGGGCGGTCTTGTGGCTCATGTCCGAGAGCAGGGGATAGCGCAGTTCGCCCAGGTCCTTGAGCCAGGCCTTGTGCGAGTGGATCGAATCGGTCGAGACGCCGAAGACGACGGCGTTCAGTTTTTTGAAGTCGTCGTCGAGCTTCGAGAATTCGGTGATCTCGGTCGGACAGATGAAGGTGAAGTCGAGCGGATAAAAGAACAGCACGACCCACTTGCCGCGTTCGGCATCGAGGGAATATTGCTTGACGCCATGGCTGGTGACGCCTTCGAGGTTGAATTCGGGGGCCGGTCGGCCGACGGTTGCGGACATAGATATGCGGTTAGGAGCGCCATTTCTTCAGTTCGTATTTTTCGATGAGCGCGTTCGGCACCGACCAGTCGAGGTTCTTCATGAAGGCCTCGATGTACTTCTTGCGGGCGGTGGCGTAGTCGAGGAAGTAGGCGTGTTCGTAGACGTCGAGAACCAGGAGCGGGATGGCGCCCCAGACGCCGCCCTGGTTGTGGACGTCGCAGACGTAGTTGTGGAGCTTGCCGTCCTTGAAGTCGAACGCCAGGACGACCCAGCCGCGGGCGGCGATGCCGCAGGCGCCGAAGTTCTCAGCCCACTTCTCGACCGAGCCGAAGTCGGCGGCGACCCACTCGGCGGCGACGCCGGCGGCCGGGGAGCCGCCGGGCACCAGGTTGTCGAAATAGCGCTCGTGCAGGACGACGCCGTTCATGGCGAACGTCTCTTCGACTTTGAGTTCGCGGAGGTCGCTGAAGGTGGCGTTGGCCTTCGAAACATCGACGTTCGGCAGCGCGGCGCGGATCTCGTTGACCTTTTTGACGTAGCCGGCGTAGAGGACGTCGTGGTGTTCGGCGAGCTGGCGCTCGGTCAGGCCTTCGAGCGTCTTGTATTTGAGGGCTTCGGGGATAAGTTCCGGCATAGGATGAAATGATGTACAATGAGTCGAGAGGCCATCATAGCATACTCATTTTTTACGTACACTTATGCGTCCGAACGTTTCGCGTCTGCTCATTTTCGCATCGGCTATGCTTCTGGCCGGCGCCGGCTGCGTTCCCAAAGAGGTGGTGACGGCCGAACAGCCGCCGGCAGCAGTCCCGGCGCCCCAAGTCGAGGCTCCCAAGGAAGCCCCGAAGGCGGCGGCCGAGGCGACGGCCAAAGAGCCGGCCGCCCAGGCGGCCAAATTTTTCGCCATCACCGCCTCAACCTGGAAATTCGAACCGGCCGAGTTGCGGGTCAAACAGGGCGACAAGGTGCGCCTCACGGTTACGAGCGTAGACGTGAATCATGGATTCGCCCTGCCCGATTTCAACGTCAATCTTAAACTGACGCCCGGCCAGACCGTCGGCGCCGAGTTTACGGCCGACAAAAAGGGCACGTTCCCGTTCTTCTGCGACGTGTTCTGCGGCCAAGGGCATACGGGGATGCGCGGTCAGTTGATCGTCGAATAGCAGCCTTGCTTCGGGCCGGCGGCCGTGCTAGCATGAGCCGTTATGTTCGCCGCCGCCGTCATCCATTACGACGAGATCGCGCTCAAGGGCCGCAACCGCGGCCTCTTTGAGCGCTTGCTGCTCGACAACGTTCGGCGCCAGGTCGGAGCTGTTCCCGGGCTGAAGTTCAGCCGGCGCACCGGGCACCTGCTGGTGTCGCGCGAAACGCCGTTCAACGAAGCCGAGCAGGCGCTCATCGCGGCGGGTTTGCAAAAGACGTTCGGCGTCAGCCACTTCAGCTTCATCGTCCGGGTCGAAAAAGAGTTCGAGGCTATCGCCGCCGCCGCCATCGCCGTCGCCGCCGCCAAGAAACCGAAGACGTTCAAAGTCGAAACCACCCGGAGCGACAAGACCTTCCCGATGAAATCGCCGGAAGTCAGCCGCCAGGTCGGCGGCCGCGTTCTGGCGGCCTTGCCCGAGATCAAGGTCGATGTCCACGCGCCGGAAATGCGCCTCGATATCGATATCAGCGGCAGCGGCGCTTTCGTATCGGGCCAAGAGTTCCGCGGCCCCGGCGGCCTGCCCACCGGCGTTTCGGGCCGGGTCGTGGCTCTGCTTTCGGGCGGCATCGATTCGCCGGTGGCCGCCTGGAAAGTCATGCGCCGCGGCTGCCGCGCCACCATGGTCCATTTCCACAGCGTTCCTTACGTCGGCCGCGAATCGGTCGAAAAAGTGAAACGGCTGGCCGGCATCCTCAACGACTGGCAGGGCGGCGCCACCGTCCACACGATTCCGTTCGGCGACATCCAGCGCGAGATCGTGGCCAAGACCGATCCGCGGTATCGCATCGTGCTCTATCGCCGTTTCATGATGCGCATCGCCGGGCGCATCGCCCGGAAAGAAAAAGCGCTCGGCCTGGTGACCGGCGACAGCATCGGCCAGGTCGCCTCCCAGACGCTCGAGAACATGGCCGTCGTCAGCGCGGCCGCGACGCTGCCGATCTATCGGCCGCTCATCGGCGAAGATAAGCTCGGCATCGTCGCCGCGGCCAAGACCGTCGGCACCTACGCCGTCTCGATCGAGCCGCACGACGACTGCTGCTCGCTGTTCGTGCCCAAGAATCCGGCGACCAAAGCGCGCCTCCAGGAGGTCGAGCGCGAAGAAACCAAGCTCGACGTCGAAGCGCTGATCGCCAAGGCGACGGAAACAGCCGAAACCGTTACCATGTAAGCTATGCCGCTCTCGGTCATCGCCACCCCCATCGGCAATCTCGACGACGTCAGCGCCCGGGCGCTCGAAACGCTCAAGAGCGTCGACGTGCTGTATTGCGAAGATACCCGGGTCACCGCCAAGCTGCTGGCGCGTTACGAGATTCGCGTGCCGCTGCAGAGCTACCGCGAAGAGGTCCATCGGCAGAAGATCGGCGAGATCATCGCGCTCCTGGCCGACGGCAAACATGTCGGCCTGGTGTCCGATGCCGGCACGCCGGGCGTCAGCGATCCCGGGAGCTGGCTCATCCGCGACATTCTGGCGGCGGCGCCGGAAACGATCATCAGCCCCATTCCCGGACCGTCGGCGGCCGTCGCCGCTCTCTCGATCTCGGGGTTTCCGGGCGACGAGTTCGTCTTCCTCGGCTTCCCGCCGCACAAGAAAGGCCGGGCCGCTTTTTTGAAAGCCGCCATGCAGGAACCGCGCAGCGCCGTCCTTTATGAATCGACCCATCGCATAGAGAAGGCCTTGGAAGCCCTGGCCGAGATCGATCCGGCCCGGCCGCTGGTCGTGTGCCGCGAATTGACGAAGATGCATGAGACCATTTACCGTGGAACAGCCGTCCTTATTTTGGAACGGCTCAAAGCCACCAGCACCAAGGGCGAATTCGTCATCGTGATTTCCCGCAAATGAAAAAGTTTTATCTCACCACGCCGATATATTACGTGAACGCCATGCCTCACGTCGGGCATGCCTATACGACCACCGTGGCCGACGTTCTGGCCCGTTATCACCGCCTCAAAGGCGAGACGGTCTTTTTTTTGACCGGCACCGACGAGAACAGCCAGAATAATCTCAAAGCCGCCGAGAAGCACGGCTACAAGGACCTCAACCTCTACCTCGATGACATGGCCGCCAAGTGGCGCCAGACATTCGGCGATCTCGACATTACCTTCGACCGTTTCATCCGCACGACCGAGGCCGACCATAAAAAAGGCGTCGAGAAATTCTGGCGCCGGGTGGCGGCTACCGGCGACATCTATGCCGGCGAATATGAAGGCTGGTACTGCGACGGCTGCGAGGGCTTCAAGACCGAAGCTGATCTGGTCGAAGGCAAATGCCCGCTGCACAAGACCGCCCCGCGCCGGCTCAAAGAGAAAAACTACTTCTTCAAACTGACCAAATACCGCCAGGCGCTGCTCGACCACATCGACGCCCACCCCGAGTTCATCATGCCCGAAGGCCGGCGCAACGAGGTTCGCAGCTACGTCGCTTCGTTCATGGAAGACGTCAGCATCTCGCGCCAGACCGTGACCGTCGGCATTCCGGTGCCCGACGATCCGTCGAGCGTCATCTACGTCTGGTTCGACGCCCTCATCAACTATCTGACCGGCATCGGCTACGGAACCGACGACGCCAAGTTCGCCGAGTTCTGGCCGGCGGATCTGCACCTCGTCGGCAAGGACATCATCAAATTCCACTGCGCCCTGTGGCCGGCGATGCTCATGTCGGCCGGTTTGCCGCTGCCGACGCAGGTCTTCGCCCACGGTTTTCTGTTGACCGGCGGCGACAAGATGTCGAAGTCGCTCGGCAACGTCGTCGACCCGGCCGAGCTGGCGAAAAAATATGGCAACGATCCGTTGCGCTACTTCATGCTGCGCGAAGTGCCCTTCGGCAGCGACGGCGATTTCTCGGTCGAGCGCATCGAGGAGCGTTACGGCGGCGACCTGGCCAACGAATTCGGCAATCTGCTGCATCGCGTCCTGGCGATGACCGAGAAATATTTCGACGGCAAGGTGCCGGCCGCTGTCGACGGACAGGTTCCCGAATGGGCCGCCTACGAAAAGGGGATGGCGACGCTCGACTTCGCCATGGTCCTCGATGCCGTCTGGACGATTCTGCGCGAGGCCAACAAGTTGATCGATACCGAGAAGCCCTGGGAGCTGGCCAAGACCGACCGCGCCAGACTCGCCGGCCTTCTCTATTCGCTGCTCGAACGCCTGCGCCAAGTCGGCTGGATGCTGCTGCCGATCCTCCCAACCTCGGCCAAGAAACTGTTCGTCCAGCTGGGCCTGCCCGACGAGGACAAGCGGCCCTACGACCAAGCCAAAGTTTGGGGCGGCCTCAAGGAGGGTGGTATACTCAAAAAAGGCGAACCTCTTTTTCCCCGTTTAACGCCATGACCGGTATCGATTCCATCATCCTGATCGTCCTCGGCGGCTTCGTGTTGGCCGGTTTCTGGTTCGGGTTTATCCACATGCTCGGCGGCATGATCGGTTATGTGCTCGGCGCCGTCCTGGCCGGCCGGTTCTATGAGCCGTTCTCGACGCTGTTCGCGCCCTGGCTCTGGGGCAACGCCAACCTGGCCCGCATCGTCGCATTTTTCGTCATCTTCGTGTTCGTCAATCGGCTGATCGGCGTGGCGGTCTTTTTTCTCGACAAAGCGCTCAACCTGGTCGGCATCATTCCGTTCGTCAAGACGTTCAACCGACTGCTCGGCGCCGGCCTCGGCCTGATCGAGGGTACGCTGGTGATCGGCCTGGCGGTGTATTTCGCGGGAAAATTCCCGGTCAGCCAGCAGTTCGCCGGCGATCTCGGGACTTCGGTGCTGGCCAAAGGGGTCAACGCCATCGGTTCGCTCTTGGCGCCGCTTTTGCCCGCAGCCATCCAGATGATGCAGTCGGCCCTGTAGCCATGCCGTTTCTCATCGACACTCACGCCCACCTCGACGCCGAGGTCTACGCCGGCGAGCTTCAGGACGTCGTGAAGCGGGCGCTTCAGGATGACATCTGGATCGTGACGGTCGGCTCCGACCTGGCTTCTTCGCGCCGCGCGGTCGAGATCGCCGAGATGTTTCCCGAAGGCGTCTTCGCCGCCGTCGGATTGCATCCGCTCAAGGTTCCGGCCGACGTCAGCGCCCAAGACAAGGTTCTCGATCTCGAAGGTTTTCGGCAGCTGGCGCAGCACCCCAAAGTCGTCGCTCTGGGCGAGACCGGGCTCGATTTTCACGACCTCGCTCTCGATGCGCCTGGCGACCCGGCTCGGCCGCTGGCCGAAAAAATAAAAAAGAATCAGATCAACGCCTTGGGCGCCTTTTTGCAATTATCGAAGGAATTCCGCCTGCCGCTGCTGCTGCACTGCCGCGAGGCCCATGCCGAGATGCTCGACCTGCTCGAGACCTGGGACAAGACTTCGGCCGGCTTCGACGCCCGCGGCATAGTCCACTGTTTTTCGGGCGACTGGAAGGATGCCCGTCGATACTTCAACCTCGATTTCATGATTTCGGTCACGGGATTGTTCGCCAATGCCGGGTATCAGGCCGATCTGATCAGGAAGGTCCCCCTGCAGCGCCTGGCGGTCGAGAGCGATTGCCCGTATCTGACGCCGGACGCCTGGAGCAGCCGGCGCAGCGAGCCCTCGTTCATCGGCCGGCTGGCCGAGACGCTGGCCGGCATCCACGGCGAGTCCAAAGCGGCCGTGGCCGCGCAAACGACCGAGAACGCCCTCAAAATTTTCGGCAGGATGAAGCGCCTGGTATGAAACCGATACTGATCGACGCCCACAGCCACGTCAATTTCAACGGCTACAAAAAAGACGCCGATGAAGTGATTCGGCGCGCCTTCGACCAGGGCGTGGCCATGCTGGCCGTCGGCTCGCAGCTGTCGACCAGCGAGCGGGCCGTCGACTACGCCGAACGCTACGACGGCATCTGGGCCGTCATCGGCCTGCATCCGATCCATCTGTTCGAGCAGTTCGTCGACGAGGAGGAGATCCAATTCAAGAGCCGGGCCGAGGAGTTCGACCCCGATGCCTACCGGGCGCTGGCCAAGCGTTCCAAGAAAGTGGTGGCGATAGGGGAGTGCGGCCTAGATTATTACCGTTTGCCGGACGGCGTTTCACAAACCGAGGTCGCGGCCAAACAGAAGGAGGTTTTTCGGGCCCAGCTCGACCTGTCGCTGGAACTGGGATTGCCGATCATGATCCATTGCCGCGAGGCCCACGCCGACGTGGCCGAGATTTTGGAAGAGTATGCGGCGGCCGGCAAATCGGTGCGGGGCGACATTCATTGCTTCACCGGTACTGTCGCCGAGGCTGAACGATATTTGAAACTCGGCTTTTATATTTCTTTCACCGGCGTAATCACTTTTCCGCCACGAGCCGCCGACAGGGCCAAGGGTTCGCCGCTTGACGAGGTTTTGCGAACGGTGCCGCTCGATAAATTGCTGGTCGAGACCGACTGTCCGTATTTGGCGCCGGTGCCGCAGCGCGGCAAGCGCAACGAGCCGGCCTTCGTCCGCTACGTCGCCGAGTATGCCGCCAAGGTGAAGGGCGTGCCGTTCGAAGAATTCGCGGCGCAAACTTTGAAGAATACGAAGCAATTGTTTTCATTAATGTAAACCGGCACTGCGGGCGGCGAGAATGAAAAAAGCTCCAGATTTCTCTGGAGCTTTGTGAGTGTTACCGCTGTTCCCCAGCGGCGGGGGTGGAGTTGCCCTTGGCGGCGGCGGCCACCTTCTCCGCAAACGTCTGCGGCTTCTCCGGCGGCGTCTCGCGACACGGCTCGTTCTTGCCCTTGGACTTGTTGGCCGCCTTGGCTGCCGCGCGCTGGCGCTGGATCTTGGCCACCGCAGCCGAATCCTTCCCGGCTTCCAGCTTGGCTTTCTCCTCGTCCGTCAGACCGTCCAGCGTGGGCTGGGTCGGCGTCGCGGGGGGTTCCGTGGCGGCCGGCGGCTCCTGGGCGGGAGCGGGTTCCTGCGGCGAAGTGATGGCCGCGGGAGCCTCGGCAACGGGAGCGGGCGGGGGCATGACCGCACGGACCATTGCCACGGCCTCTTCCACGGAGGTGGCGCCCTCCGTGGCCTTGACCACCACCTGCGCGTACGCCTGCAGCGCCACCTCCGCCTGTTCGGCGGTCATGCCGGTGGTGTCGGGCGGGGGAGGCAGACCCACCGCCTTCTGCTGCGCGGGCGGGGTCACCGCCTGCGCCGCTGCCGCCAGTCCCGCCTCCAACTGCTCCACCGAGGCGGTCTCGGGGTTGAGCGTGGGCGGGTCGCCGAACAGCGCCTCCTTCAACGGGTCCGCAAAGTGCTGCTCCGCGGGAGCGGACCGGTTGCCATCCTTGGCCGCCTTGCGCTCGGCGTCACGGCGCTTGATGAACGCCTTGAGCTTGGAGCGGGCCTCTTCGACGCGCTTGAAACGCGCCTCGGCCATCTTCTTGGCCACCGGGTTGGTCTTCTTGTCAGGATGGATCTTGCTCTGGATGTCCTGGGAGAAGAACGCCTCGTCCACCTTGCGGATGGAGAGAGTCGCCAACAGGTGCTTGATGGCCTTGGGGCGGTCGGCCAGCTCGGCGGGCAGCAGACCCAGGAGTTCCAACACATGCAACTCCTCCCCGGTGGCGGTGTTGTAGACGTGCGTGGCCCGGAACTGGCGCTCCGGGCTGTCCTCGTCCTCCTCATCGGTCACGGCCAGCTCGGACGATTCCGCCAATTGGTTCTTGAACGGGGTGATGGACAGGCGGTTGAGCTTGCCAACGTTGATCCGGACACGATAGAGCCTATCACCCGGCACCGGCTCCTCACCCAGGATCTGTCCCCAGGTCATACGGTTGACCGGGATGATGGCGTCGGTGTTGGGGTGGCGGACAATGCAGCCGCCGCGGTCGCCTTCCTCCAGCTTGACGGTGATGGTCCGGAACTCTTCCAGACGCATCTCGCCGGCGGTGAAGTTGTTCATCCCTTCAGTGGGGACCAACTTCACCTTGTAGTACGGCTGATTGTTGGCATCCGGGAAGTTGTAGATGAAGGCGTCGCAGACGCGCTCCACGCCGACCGGGGGAACCCAGCCCAGCATGGGACGTCCGAAGATGACGCCGTCGGCCTCGTTGAACTCCACAGCCCCAACACGGTCGTCGGTGCCCTTGCGGGCGCGGCGGGGGAGCTCAAACAGCACCTTGATGCCATGGATGACGCGGAGGAGGTAGGCTTCTGGGAGACGGATCTTGTGCCCCATCTGGGGCTTCTGGTTGGTCTTGGACATGGGAGATCTCCGCCCAGTTAAGGGCAAATGCGTCCTCTGCAGCCTTAAGGGCCCTTAGGTTGTAAAGAACGCGAGTGGTTGGAGAGTTTATAGCATATTTTAGCGAATTTGTCAAGCTCGGAGCTTATTCGTTTTCCGCTTGTTGTGGATGGTTTTTTATGGTAAAATCTGTCTGTATATTTCTCCTATGACTTCTCATGACAAACCGTCTCCGGCCTTGTCGGAAATTCCTGATGAAAATTTAGGGGGATTCGTTGATGATCTTCTTACTGATATTAAAGATGCGGAATTGGAGAAGATGACGCCGGAACAGTATCTGAAAGAAGCCTTGGTCGGTACCTACGACAAAGCATCCATTGACAAAGTCATTGCCGACCTGAAGACGAAGGGGGTAGTCATCGACGAGGCAAAATTGTTGCCTCCAAAACCGGCCGTTCCAGTACCGACATCAACCGTCTTCAACCCCCCGCGCATTAAAGGCGAGCTGCCCAAATTTCCCGATGCTCCCGAACCGACCGTGGACGCGCCGCCGAAACCGGCGTCATCGGTGGCAGGGCCCCGGATTGAAAGGCCTCGCGATCGAAGGCGCGAGGACTTGCCGCCGGCCGAATACGTCATCGAAAATCGCGATCGCGAGCTCGTCGTGGTCGACCGAAAATTCCAGAAAGTTAAGGACGGCAAAGGTAACGAGGAGGTGGACGACAAAGGAAGGCCGAAACGCGAATGGAAAAATTACGATACCGACATCATCCTGCCGGAAACGGTGCAGGAGGCCTACGATCGTGATTCCGAGTCGCCGGAAGTGAAGCAGGCGCTGGCAACGGCCCAGGCGATCCGTCAGGAGCTCGAATTCGACAAGAAGCGCAAGGTTCAGAATCTCGAGGCCGGCTTCGGCGCGGACGGCTGGCCGGTATGGAAGATCAAGCTCGGCGGCTATGAAGCCGAGGAATCGTGGGATATCAAGGATTTTCCGTCGGGTTTGCAACGCATGGCGGAGCAGAATGGTCTTGATTGGTTATTGAAGTCGAATCGATTTCAGGAATTCGTGTCGCCGAACTCGGGATCCTGGAACGATTGGCTCAACAAGGGCAAGCGCAAGGCGATCGAGCGGATCATCTCCGAGGAGTTGGCCGAGCCCAAGCGAATCAAGGATCTGAAAACGCGGGCGGTGGCACCGAAAGCTGCGCCGACAAAACCGTCTGCTCCGGCGAAGGTCGAACCGGCTGCTCCGGCAGCCGCGCCTGTGCCAGCGGCGGCCCCGAAATCGCCGGAACCGAAGCCTCCAGCCCCGAAGATCGAACCGCCGCCGATCGTCGACGAAGAAACCAAACTCTATGACGAGTTCGACGCTTCGCTTGGCGACGCCGTGAAGACCATGTCGCGGCGAGAATATGCCGCCCGTTTCAGCGCCTTCCGCAAGGCGCGAGAACCCGTCGCGCCGCCCGCGGCACCGCCCGCCGCGCCGGCGTCCGCGCTGATCGAAAAGAATTCGGAGCGGCGGCGCTACACGCCGGAACAAGCGGCGCGCATGAAGGCGAAAATCCTCGATCTGCGGTCGATACTCGAAGCGGGCATGATGAAGGATAATCCCAGGCTTCGGCAGGAAGAGGCGAAGGAGGCGGCCGATGCCGTCATCAAGGCACAGATTGAAAGAATCGATCGCGCGACCGGCTGATATGGCTCTTCGCAGCAAGGAATCATCGTCGGAAAGAATGGAGAACGCCATGGCCGCCGGCCGTAAGCTTCTTGACGAGATGATCGCGAAGATCGCGGCCGATGAAACCGGAGGATTCGTGATAAAAAAATCGGCGGCCGACGAAATGTTCGATGCCCTGCGAACGCGGGCCAAGGCCGCCCGGACGCCGCAAGAACTCGCGATTCTAAAAAACGAGCTCCATGACCTCTGGCGGACTTCGGTCGGACCGACGGCCGAGGCGGCGGCACGGATGCTCGATGACATCGAAGACGATGGCGTCGACGAACGAGCCGCCGGCGCCCGAACGCATCGTTTGCTGCGCAAGGAGAACGTCAGCTTCGACGGCGGCATGGTCGTCATCGCCTTGGATCGGCTGCATGCCCTGGATGATCTGCGACGGGCGCTGCGGCGCCTGGTCGTCGATGCCTTGCCGCCCGAGGCTTTCGAGGAGAAGACGCCGGGCGCCCTGGATCCGGATGAAGCCGCCGCCGTCCTCGAGACCGTCATGTATCTCGACACGCTTTTCGCCAAAGGCAAGGCGCCGGGCGTGACGCCGGCGCAGTTCGCGTTCGTGGCCGAGCGCGGTCTTGATTACTCGCAGATCGTCATCAAGGATTTGGAAAAGTTTGAAGAGCTCGTCAGAAGCATTCACGCGTTTTGCGCCCGGCGCCGGGCGACGCCCGAGACGCTCGCCAAGATCGATAACGTCCCAGCCGAGGAATGGGACGATCTGACCGCCCGCGGCGGCGCTCATCCGCTCAAGCGCCTGGTCGGCCATGAAAATCCCCGCATCCGCGAGGCCGAGAGGCTGTCGTTCATGACGTATATAAAAGAGAAACTGTATTTTTTCGGCGGCCGTCTCAAGGCGGTGCGGGCCCACTCCGAGCGCCGCGGCACGGTGCTGGTCGACGGCCACACCTTCGGCATCAACGCCACCAACGGATTCGTCGAGACCATGGACGGCCGGCGCCTGCCCGAACCGGTCAATTTGAACGAACGCCGCGGCGAAATGCATCCCAAGGCGCGGATCGATAAGCTGCTGGCAGAAGCGCCTCTTTAAACTAGCAGGGCGCGGACATTACAGCAAAGCGCGGGTGACGCGGTTAGGGGACCCCACGGCGCGCAGGCCATCAGGCCGAGCACCGAAGGGGATAAAACCGCGGCAGGACCCGCGCCCTGCATTTTTGCACGTTTTTGCAACAGTGTTGACCTTACTTTATCGATCGCGTACACTTGCGCCATCCTTTTGAGTTCTTGTCATGGCCAGTTCCGAGAAAGACCGGCGTTATCTGATGCTGGCGGTGCGAATCGTCGGCGAGTTCGGCGCGATCATCGCCGTCCCGGCGGTGCTTTTGGCACTGACCGGCATGCGGTTAGATGCGCTTTACGGAACTCGGCCGCGATTTCTTATCGCCGGCTTCGTCCTGGCGGCGGTCCTCTCGGCCGTCGCTATATATAGGAAGGCCAAGCGCTTCGGCAAGGAATACCAGGAGATCGAAGGTCCGCAGAAACCCGTATGAACATCCCGGCGGCGGCGGAAACCATCTTTACCATCGGCAACTTTCCGGTCACGAATTCGCTCTTGAACGGCTGGATCGCGACCGTCTTGTTCGTGGTTTTCGGTTATCTGGTCAGCCGCCGCGTCACGGCCGTACCGGCCGGACTCCAGAACTCGGTCGAGGCGCTGCTCGAGTTCATGCTCGCGACCGTCGATCAGGTGACCCATGACCGGGCCAGATCCAAGAAGTTCCTGCCGATCGTCGGCACGCTGTTCCTGTTCATCTTGGTTTCCAACTGGATGGGATCGATTCCGGGCACCGGCACCATCGGCGTCTGGAAAACAGTCCATGGCGAACTCGAACTGGTGCCGATCTTCAGGCCGGCGACGAGCGACCTCAATCTGACGGTGGCCATGGCCATCTTCGCGGTCACGGCCTCGCACGTCCTCGGCGTCTTCGCCATCGGCCTGGCCAAGCACGCCGGAAAATTCTTCCAGCTGGCCGGATTGCTCAAAGCGTTCAAGGCCTTCGGGCATATCAAGAAGCCGGCCGATGCGGCCCAGGCGCTGCTCGGCGTCTTCATCGCCCTGGTCGAGATGATGGTCGGTCTGATCGAATTGGTTTCGGAGGCAGCCAAGATGGTATCGCTCTCGCTGCGTCTCTTCGGCAACATCTTCGCCGGCGAGGTGCTGCTCACCGTACTTTATTCGCTGATCGCCTTCGCCGTGCCGCTGCCGTTCATGTTCCTGGAACTGATCGTCGGCGTGGTCCAGGCGATGGTGTTCTCGATGTTGACCCTGGTCTACCTGACCATCGCTACCGAGGCGCCGCCCGGATCCGAACACGCCCAGGAAGCCCACGCTTAGGAATGAGACGCCGGTCCCGGCGAACGGGCCCGACGCTTCACTCTTAACAGATTCGCTCCACATATGGATGCCGAAACAATGAAGATTTTTATCAAAGGTTTGACCATGGCGATCGGCGGCTCGCTGCCGGCTCTGGCCATCGGCATGATCGTCGCCAAAGCGATGGAGTCGATCGGCCGCAATCCGGAATCGGCCGGAAAGCTGTTCGTGCCGATGCTCTTGGGCGCCGCTTTCGCCGAAGCCATCGCCATCTATTCGCTGGTGGTCGTGTTCACTCTTTAATTTCCGGAAACCTCCCGCCGTATGGTGCAGGAAACGGTCCAAGCCGCCGAATCAGCCGGCGTGCTCGGCACGCTCGGCATCAATCTCAAGCTCTTCATCGCCCAGCTCGTCAACTTCGGCGTGGTGCTCTTCGTCATGGCCAAGTGGGTCTACAAGCCCATGCTCAAGGCGATGGACGAACGCACGGCCAAGATCGAGAAAGGCCTGAAGGCTGCCGAAGCCGGCGAATCCGTGCGGGCCGAGGCCGAAAAAGAGCGGCTGCGGCTGGTTTCGGAAGCCCGGTCCCAGGCCAAGGCGATCATCGAAGAAGCCGAAGCGTCGGCCGTCGTCCGCCGGGACGACATGGTCAAGCGGGCCAAGACCGAGGTCGAGAAGGTCGTCACCGACGGCAAAGAAGCCATCCGGGCCGAAAAGGAAAAGATGATGCTCGAGGTCAAGGGCGAGGCGGCCGAGCTGATCGCCAGCGCCGCCGAGAAGGTCTTGGGCGAGGTCGTCGATTCCGATAAGGATCGCAAGCTGGTGGCCGCGGCCGCCAAGAAAGCCGCGGCTGCATTATGAGATACGACGCCAAAGATATGGCCCGGATGGTCGTGCGCTCCTGTCGCGACCTGTCCGACAAAGAGGCCCGCGCCGCGGTAGCGCGGTTCGTCGCCGCCGCCGGCAAGAAGCTCGGCGCGGCCGCGGTCCGTGACATCGCCGCCGCCATTCCGGAGGCCTGGAACGCCGAAGAGGGGATCGCCAAGGCCTTGGTCCGAAGCGCCCGGCCTCTCTCCGACGCCGAAGTTTCATCTTTGCTTGTCGCCCTTGGTGCCGACGCAAAAAAGACTGATGTCAACCTCGAGATTGATCCATCTCTTGTCGGTGGCGCACTTGTCAGAACCCATGACCGATTATTGGATGCGACCATTAAGACTCGAGTGAACATGTTGGCAAAGCGCGGGTGGCAGGGCTTGGGGCCCCCACGGCGCGCAGGCCAATAGGCCGAGCACCGAAGAGGTGCAAAGTCCTGGCAGGACCCGCGCCAAGCTAAATGAAAAAACTATGGCAACCAAGGAACTAATCATAGAAGCGCTCAAAAAAGAGATCGAAGCGCTGGGCGAACCGGCCGAAGTCAAAAAGATCGGCACCGTCATCGAGGTCGGCGACGGCATCGCCACCATGACCGGCCTGACCGACTGCAAAGTGGCGGAAATGCTCGAGTTTCCGGGCGACACCTTCGGCGTCGTCCTGAACCTCGAAGACCAGACCGTCGGCGCCATGATCTTGGGCGAGTATCAGCATATTAAGGAAGGCGACACGGTCACGTCGACCGGCCGCATTTTGTCGATTCCGGTATCGGCCAAGATGGTCGGCCGCGTCGTCGATCCGTTGGGCCGACCGATCGACGGCAAAGGGCCGATCAAGGCCGAGGACACGGTGCCGGTCGAAAAAGTCGCGCCCGGCGTCATCGAGCGCGAACCGGTCGACACTCCGCTGCAGACTGGCATCAAGGCGATCGACGCCATGATTCCGATCGGCCGCGGACAGCGCGAGCTGATCATCGGCGACCGCCAGACCGGCAAGACCGCCGTAGCCATCGACACCATCATCAACCAAAAAGGCCTGGGCGTGACCTGCATCTACGTCGCCATCGGCCAGAAGGAATCCAAGGTCGCCCGCATCGTCGCCAAGCTCGAGGAGACCGGCGCCATGGAGCACACCATCGTGGTCGTGGCCGGCGCGTCGGATCCGGCATCGCTCTCGTATCTGGCGCCTTACTCGGGCGCGGCCATCGGCGAATTTTTCATGGGCCAGGGCAAGGATGCGCTCGTGGTCTACGACGACCTGTCCAAGCATGCCTGGGCCTACCGCGAGGTTTCGCTCCTGTTGCGCCGGCCGCCGGGCCGCGAAGCCTATCCCGGCGATATCTTCTATCTGCACTCCCGCCTGCTCGAGCGCGCCGCCAAGATGAGCAAGGCCAACGGCGGCGGTTCTTTGACGGCGCTGCCGATCATCGAAACCCAGGCCGGCGACGTCTCGGCCTACATTCCTACCAACGTCATCTCGATCACCGACGGCCAGATATATCTTGAAACCGACCTGTTCTACCGCGGCATCCGTCCGGCCTTGAACGTCGGCCTGTCGGTCTCGCGCGTCGGTTCGGCTGCCCAAATCAAGGCCATGAAGAAAGTCGCCGGCCGTTTGCGCCTCGACCTGGCCCAGTTCCGCGAACTCGAGGCTTTCGCCCAGTTCGCCACCGAC
Organism: Candidatus Uhrbacteria bacterium; assembly: GCA_016205965.1. Taxonomy (GTDB): domain Bacteria; phylum Patescibacteriota; class Patescibacteriia; order SG8-24; family SG8-24; genus JACQSM01. The sequence goes on along the minus strand of JACQSM010000018.1, from coordinate 1,628 downwards.
ATGGACGAGGCTACGCGCAAGCAGCTCGATCGCGGTCGGCGAGCCGTCGAAGTGCTGAAACAAGGTCAATATGCGCCGCTTCCGGTCGCGCACCAGGTCGCGATCCTGTACTCGCTCGTCAACGGCCATCTCGACGAGGTCGCGGCCGACAAGGTCAAGGCTTGGGAGGATGGCTTCCACGCCTTCCTGCGCACCGCCCGCAAGGACGTCATCGACAAGCTCGAGAAGGACCGGGCGATCACCGAAGAGATCGAGGGCCTGCTGAAGGCCGCCATCGCCGAATTCAAGCAATCCCAAGCCTAGCGAAGTATGGCTGTTTCGCCTCGCCTGATCCGCCGCCGGATCAAATCGGTCACCAACACCCGCAAGATCACCAAGGCCATGGAACTCGTGGCCGCGTCCAAGATGCGCAAGGCGGTCTCGGCGGTTTTGGCGTCACGGCCGTACGCGGCCGCGGCTTGGCGGGCGGTCGGCGAGCTTGCCAAAGTGACCGAATCGAAGCATCACCCGTTGCTGGCCCGGCGCGACAAGATCAAGCGGGTGCTGGTCGTACTGTTCACTTCGGATCGCGGGCTGTGCGGCGGTTTCAATGCCCAGCTGCTCAAGGCGACGGCCGACTTCATGAAAGGCGTGCCGCACGAAGTCGATTTCGTGACCGTCGGCCGCAAGGGCCAGGACGCGCTTCGACGGCAGGGCGCCAAGATCGTGGCTACATTCACCGACTTGGGTAATAACCCGAAGTCGACCGACATCCGCCCCATCGCCGACCTGGCGACCTCGGATTTCGTGGCCGGCGCCTACGATCGAGTGTTCATCGCCACCACCGACTTCCGCTCGGCCTTGGTCCAGAAGCCGGTCGTCCAGGAGCTCTTGCCGCTGATCCGCGTCGCCGGCATCGGCAAGGTCGACGGCCAGCCGGAGATGAGCGGCGGCGAGGACCTTCACGTCGCCGAGAGCGGGCATGAGTTCGTCTTCGAACCGTCGCCGGCCGCCGTGCTCGACCGGATGCTGCCGCGGCTGGTCGAAGTCCGGCTCTATCAGGCGCTCCTGGAATCGTCGGCGTCCGAACATTCGGCCAGAATGTTGGCCATGCGTTCGGCCTCCGACGCCGCCGCCGACATGATCGACGATCTCACTTTCACCTTCAACCAGGCGCGCCAAGCCGGCATCACCCGCGAGATCGCCGAGATCTCCTCCGGCAAGGCGGCGCTCGAATAATCACTCACCACGCAGTATGCAGAAAGGAACCATCACCCAAGTCATCGGTCCGGTCGTCGACGTCCGCTTCAGCGGCGAGATGCCGGCAATTTTGAACGCCCTGACGCTCGAGCACGCGGGCCGCACCCTGGTGCTCGAAGCCCAGCAGCACCTCGGCGCCGGCGTCGTCCGGACCATCGCCATGTCCTCGACCGACGGCCTGGCCCGCGGCACCGAAGTCGTCGACACCGGCAAGCCGATCTCGGTCCCGGTCGGCCGCGAAACGCTCGGCCGGATGTTTTCGGTCATCGGTGAAGCCATCGACGGCAAATCCGATTTGAAAGCTAAAAAATACTTTCCGATCCACCGACCGGCCCCGAGCTTCGACGAACAGTCGTCCTCGACTGAGGTCTTCGAGACCGGCATCAAGG
>JACQSM010000092.1 GCA_016205965.1 Candidatus Uhrbacteria bacterium | reverse complement strand
GGTGCAGAAGGTGCTGGTGCGGTGGGCGGCGTGCCCACGATGATAAAATTCGTGTCGCTCGTATCGGAGGCGAGAACGACGCCGCCAGTACCGATGAGCTCGACGCGGAGCCGCGCCGCCGTCGTGTTCATGTCGGGTACCTTCCATGAGTAGTAGCCCGAACCGGCAAAGACTCCGTCGGCAACCAGAGTCGGATAGCTTGCGCCGCCATCGGTAGAGAGCGAGAGACGGACGCCTGTGACGCCGCAGCCCAAAATCGACCAGAACAGCGGCTCCGACGCGCCGAAGGCGAAACTCTCGCCGCCATTGGATCTAGACAGCGTTATCGAAGGAGACGGACAGGAACTGCCGCTGGAGACGGAGAAATCGAAGACCAGGACGCGCCTGTTGCTCGTGTCACCGACGAACAGCCTCTTGTTCGAGGCGTCATAAGTAACTCCTACCGGCAAGTTCATCCGCGACTGCGTCGTCGCGCCCGCGTTGGCCGTGAAGAGCGACTGACCAAGAACGTTCGATGCCGCCATGCCATTGGTGATGCCGCCGGAGAGGTTGAAGATCAGGACGCGGCTGTTGCCGTAATCGGCGACGAAGAGGCGGTTGTCGGTCCCGTCATAGGCGACGTCTTGCGAAATGCTCATCCCCGACTGCGTAGTCGCCGAAGCGTTCGACGTGAAGTCCGCCTGGCCGAGGACGTTGGACGCGTTCATGCCATTGGTGATGCCGCCGGAGAGATCGAAGACCAGGACGCGCTTGTCGTCACTGACGAAGAGGCGCTGGCCGGCGGCGTCATACGCGGAACCATACGGACTGTTCACCCCCGACTGCGTCGTCGTGGTGATCGCGGTCGTGAAGTTCGCTTGGCCGAGGACGTTGGTCGCGTTCATGCCATTGGTGATGCCGCCGGAGAGATCGAAGACCAAGACACGGGCATTATTGCTGTCGGTGACGAAGAGGCGCTGGCCGGCGGCGTCATAGGTAACGGCGGCCGGTAAATTCATCCCTGACTGCGTCATCGCCACCGCGACGGTCGTGAAGTTCGCCTGGCCGAGGACGTTGGACGCGTTCATGCCATTGGTGATGCCGCCGGAGAGATCGAAGACCAAGACGCGGTTGTTGCCGGTATCGGCGACGAAGAGGCGGTTGCCGGTTGCATCATAGGCGACGGCCCGCGGATTGGTCATTCCCGACTGCGACGTTGCGGAGGTCGCGGTGGTGAAGTTCGCTTGGCCGAGGACGTTGGTCGCGTTCATGCCATTGGTGATGCCGCCGGAGAGATCGAAGACCAAGACGCGGTTGTTGTTGCCGAAATCAGCGACGAAGAGGCGCTGATTGGCGGAGTCGTAAGCGGAGCGGGCGATGGCCGACATGCCCGACTGCGTCGTCGCTGAAGCGCTCGACGTGAAATCCGGCTGGCCGAGGACGTTCGTCGCATTCATGCCGTTGGTCAGGGCAGCGGCCGATGCGGGAGAAGCGACGGCCAGAAGTGCGACGCTAAATAAAGACGCCGCTATTGAGGTGACACGCCGGCACGCCAGCCGCACCTTGTGAGTCTTGAAGACTTCCATATTCTTCGTGATGTCGTTTAAACGGCCCGCCCATGCCGTAGCTGCCTAACATTATATATTATACCACGGCAAAAACCACTTTCTACGACAAAACCGCCACTTCGGGCGGTTTTGTCTTGGAGACAGGCAACTACCGGATCCCGAGTCCGAGGGTACTCGGGACACGTCGGTCGCGACCGACGTGTCGGGTTGGCTCCGATACTTACTTGTCCTGGCAGGGGCTGTAGGAATCGAACCCACGACTGATCTTTTGGAGAGATCCGTGATACCACTTCACCAAGCCCCCTCGTTTTGCGCCAAGTAATGATAGATGGCCGCGAGTCGTTTCGCAAGTCTCGCGTCATAATAGCTGATCGAAGCGCATCCTTGGTACCCCTCGCGCTTTCTTTTGCCAGTATGCGGTTTAACAAAGACTTGATTGAATTGCCGCAGCGGTATTGCGGTCACTTTTGACCAATATGCGGTCTGCGCGTCCTTGTCATGGTAATCATGCAGGTGCAACTGCACTCGGAACCGCCGTTCATCGGTGGAGTACGCTTTGCGCAGAGCTTGTAAAAAAATTTCGATCATGCGCGGATCAGAATTGGTGAATGTTATTTGGGATAGCGAGCGTTTACTGCCCTCGCACCAGAAAAGCAGGGCCGCGACGAACTTCCAGAAATCATCGGAGGCGGCTTTATCGATGATCGAGGAGATTACGGCAGACGCTTCTATCATCGCGTGAGAAGCCTGCAAGCGTCGTCGTACGGCCATTGCGGCGCGACCTTTGGCTAGCCCCACCCTGGTCGCATCCGACAAAGCGGCGGCGATGCCCGCCGGCAGCGGGACGTCTCGAACCCATAAAGATACGGTGCTTTTGGAAAGACCGAATACGGATATCAACTCGAACAAAAAAAGACCTTCAAAGAAGGTCAGGCAATGGGAGCGTGCTTGCCGCGGACGCTCTCGATCACTTCGGTGATCTCGGCGATGGTCTGGCGCGTGCCGAGAACTCGGTCGGTGCCGCCGATGGTGTTGCCGCCGCCGTGGACCGCGCCGGTGTTCTCGGCCGCCGTCAAGGCGGCGCAGATCTCCGGCACCGGGAAGTGGTCGATGAACTGCGAGATCCGGCCGAAGGTGCAGGAACGCGCGCCGTCGGACCGTTCGCGCACGATCACGTAGGCCTCGATGCCGTCGCGGAAGGCGCCGATCCTGCCCTGTTCGCCGATCTCGCGGATCATCGCCCAGTCGGCGCTGCCGCCGATCTTTTCATAGCGAGTGTCGAGGGCGATGCGTTCGCCGCGGCCGGCCACGTACTCCATCATCCGGTTGCAGACGTCGGTGACGATGCCGGTGAATTCGGCGGTGTTGCGGCGATCGATGCCGCCGCTCGAACGGAATCGCCGGTACGGCTGGAAGATCCAGGCCAACTCCTCGGCCACGCGCGAATCAGGATCCAGCGGGTAGGCGCCGGCCGAGCTGTCGAGTTCGTCGATCATGCCGACCATGCGGTTGAACGCCGGATTGTACGTTTGGCGCGAAAGGTCCGGGTTGCTCAAGACGAACCAGGCGGCGCAGACGTCTTCATCGCAATCGTTCATGTAGACGTCGGCCCGCGGACCGCTGCCGTCGCGAAACCGCCGGTACAGGCCGAGACGGGCGCAGCGCAATGCTTGGGCGCAAGTCGCGAGCGTTGCCAGGCGGTCGACGCCTTCGTGGTGGTTGAGGTTGAGCATCGGCGCGCTCGCGTCGTACCACGGGCCTTCCTTGACGAAGCCGTCGAGAGCGATGGAGTAGGGTCCGGCGAGCTTGCCGAATTCAAGCCGCGTCAGCGGCGCCAGATCTGGTCGCATCTTCATGGTTACGGCCATGACAGCCTCCTTGCGGTTGGCAATGATCTAGTTAAGGCATACCACCGCACGACCGGCCAGTAAAGTATTGCTCCCGGCCGAGAATCGTGCTATGCTCGCTTCCGCCATTTTGCGTTGCCGACCTTACGGTCAGTTCCGCCCGGAGGCGAAAGTGCACATCCTTGAAAAGTTGGCCCGTTTCATCGTCGGTCTCGCGATCTTCATAGGCGTCACTTGCGGCCTGGCGTTTCCGCATCTGCTCTTCATCATGGCCCGGCGCCGGCTGTTCGGCGGCGATGAGGGCCGTTATCGGAACGCGGTCATGAGCTGCTTCACGTTCTGGGCCAGCCGCGGATTCGATCTGATCCAGGCGGTTCTGGCCATGAAGGTCACCGTCCGCTGGGCCCCGAACATGGAACGCGCCGCCAGGCAGCAGCTCATCATCATCGCCAACCACGAGAGCTCTTTAGAAGTCCTGCCGATCATCAGGATGCTCCATGACGGTCTCGGCGTCACCGACGTCCGCTTCGTGATGAAGAATCAGCTGCGTTGGGCGCCGGTCGTCGGCCTCGGCTGCCTCGAGGGCGGCTGCGCTTTCGTCGACCGCAACGGCGACCGCAAGGACGTTTTGGCGGTCAGCGACAGCGCTGCCATGGCCAAGCGGGAGGGCGCCAGTTACTTCATCTATCCGGAAGGCACGCGTTCGCCGAAAGGTGCGCCAAACGGGAGGTACCGCCGCCTCGGAGATCCCAAGCTGGGCGGCTTCGTCAGACTCTGCAAGGAGCATGGCGGCTGGGTTCTCTCAGTGGCTTCGATCTGGCCGGGTCCGCCGATCGGCGCCAAGACCATGTTTCAGGCCTACAAATTCGTCGGGCGGGAACTGATCATCGATGTCGGCCTGTCGCCGCCCGTGCCGCACGAACAAGCCGGGGAGTGGCTCCGGTCCGTCGAATGGCCTCGGATGGACGATGTCGTGTCCGGCGACAAACCGCTGCAGGCGGCTCATCCTTGAGCCGCCTTTTTTTAAAAAAATCCCGAGGTGTCGGGATCAGTTGGCCGGTGCGTGCGCCGGTCGCCGGTTCAGCTCGCTCATGTGGCCGGAGCGGGCGCTGGGGATGGTCGGCAGCTCCTGGCAGCTGCAGATCGAAGGCGACGGTATTTCCGTCGGCTCGACCCTGAAGAGCAGCGATTCTCCGTTCATAAGCTCGACCGAGCCGATGAGGGTCTGGCAGCTGCAACGGGCGCAGCGAACGGTGATCGTTCCCGTCGAGCAGCAGCGTTTGCAGTTCTGGCGGGTTCCGTTGCCGTGACAGGCCGGGCAGCCGATGACGGCAAAGTGGTTTCCAGCGCGGTGCATGGTCTCCTCCTTTTCGGCCGTTTTTTACGGCCGGGCCCCCTTCACTAGGGACTGGCAACGATAACAGACGGACTGCATCGAGTCAAGACCGCTTGACCGCCGTCGCTCGGCGGCTTATCCTGGTGATGCTCTTTCAAGGAGGCACGCATGTCTTCGTACCGCGTTTCCGGTCTGTTCTGCTATCCGGTCAAGTCCTGCGCCGGGATCGCGCTCAAACGCGCCCGGGTCGATGACTTCGGCATCGTCCATGACCGCGAGTGGTTGATCGTCGATGTTGACGGCAAGGCGCTGACGCAGCGCATAGTGCCTCAACTCTGCCGGATTCAGCCATCGCTCGAGTACGATCATCTGTCGTTGGCCGTCAAGCGCCGCGGCACGGTCGCCGTACCTTTTCAGGCCAAAGGCCTGGCCGAACGCCAGGTCGAAGTCTGGAGCTGGAGCGGTCCGGCCCTCGACGAGGGCGACGAGGTCGCGCATTGGCTCGGGAAAGTCTTGGGCCGTCCGGCCCGCCTCGTCAGGCGCCACCCGCAGCACTACCGCCGCACGCCCCAGGGAAATTTCGTCGGTTTCGCCGATGCCTATCCTTTTCTGGTGGTCTCGCAAGCCTCGTTCGACGATCTGCGTCAGCGCGGCGGCGCCGGGACCGCCGAACGGTTCAGGCCGAATGTCGTGGTCGACGGCTGTGCCGCCTTCGCTGAAGACCTCTGGAGCGAGATGTCCGCCGGCGCCGTGCCGATGCGGGCCGCGACCGCCTGTTCGCGCTGCGTCATCGTCGATACCGACCAGCGCACCGGCCGGCGCAGTCCGGGAAATCTCGCGACGCTGCTGGCTTACCGCCGCAACGACGCCGGCAAGCCGATCTTCGGCCGCAACTTCTGCCATGAGCGCGGCGGCGAGATCATGGTCAACGATCGCGTCATAGCTTACATCAATGGCCGCCAGGCCTAGGAGAGCCGCTATGCCCATCCACTTCATCACCGACAACGACATGAAGTTCAGCGAGGTCCGCGAGATCATCGCCGACGTGGTCAAGGTTTCCATTCCGAACCTGCCCGAGATCCAGCATGACGATCCGCGCGTCGTCATCGAGGCCAAACTGGCCGCGGCCATGGCCGCCGGCGCGCCTCGGCCATTCATCGTCGAGGATACCTGCCTGCACTTCGATTGTCTGAACGGCCTGCCCGGACCGTTCGTCAAATGGCATCTGAAACTGCAGCGCAATCACGGTCTGGCTGCCATCGCCCTGGCCAACGGAAACACCGGCGCCACCGCCCGGGCCACCATCGGCTTCGTCGACGTCGACGGCTCGTCGCGATTCTTCGACGGCACCATCCGCGGCCGCATCGTCGCCCCGACCGCCGGCAAAGACGGCAGCTGGGATCCGATCTTCGTGCCCGAAGGCTATGACAAAACCTTCGCCGATCTCGGCGTCGCGGTCAAGAACGCCATCAGCCACCGTTTCCGGGCCGCTTCGGCGCTGCGCGAGTACCTGGCCGGCACCGGCCGATAGTCGAAATAAAAAACACCGCCCCAGCCAGGGCGGTTTTCTTATTGCCGCGTCGGTCTTTTCAGGATCCGGCGGATGTCGTCTTTGAGCGCGTCGAGATCTTCCGGCGGCCGATCGAAATCCTCGGGCGCGGCGATGCCGTATCGCAGATACACCGATTCGACGAACGGCACCAAGGCGGCGGTCGACTCCCGTTCGGACGCCAGGCAGAAGAGGTTGGCGCCCGGACCGCACGGAATCACGGCCAGCCGGTCCGGCTCATCGAATTCGTTCCGGACCGTTTCGGCGCCTGGTTCGCCGGGCGGGAAGTGAAAGACCGCGTCCTTCTCGGTGAAGATCTTGGCGATCATGAACTTGGGATGCGGCGGCACATTGCGCCATCCGGTGGCGGGATCGAGCATGCCCCGCCGCGCCGCCATTTCGTCGAATTTCTCGATGAACGTTTCGGCCATCGAAGCCGAGAGGCGCACGTCCCAGCGCAGCGAGCCCTCGGCGAATTCCGGCAGCCAGGCCGGGATGTCGTCGATGACGTCCGGGTCGCCGATCGCCGTCATGATGAACGGCCTCGGCATGATGTACTCGATCATGACGTACATCGTCACCGGTTCCGAGATGTGCAGCCGGTAGGCGTTGGCGTCGGGGTGCGGATGGCCGAACCTGGACACCAGATCGAAGAGATCGGCCAGCAGTTCCGGCGTCATGCCTTCCAACAGATCTGTTGACGGTCTGAAGAGATCCAAAAATTGGCGCGAGAAATGCTTGCGCCGTTCGATGGCAAGCGACATGTCCGCCTCCTGTTCGCTTTTGTCTTTGTATCGCCGGCGCCGGTCGAAGTCAATCCGATCTTGCCAAGGACGCCCTTTCGTGCTTATCTTGCTGCACGGAGGTTCCCCATGCGCTCTTTTCTTCGGACCCTGTTCGTCGTCCTTCAGCTCCTCGCCGGACCGGCATGCGCGTTTGCCGCCACCAACAAGCCGCCCCCCGGTTTCTACCCGCTCCTGCCCAGGCCCGCCGGACCAGATATCGCCGCCGATTGGCAGCCGCCGCCGGGCGCCAAGGCCGCAACCGTCGCCGCCAAGGTCGATGACCGCTACCTGCTGACGACCACGGCCGGCATGCCCGCGGAGGTTCGCGCCTTCCTGGCCGACCCGACGGTGTTCATCTACGACGGCCAGCGCTGGCATCGCGGCCGGTACGTCGACTACCATGCCAGCTTCGGCATCGCCCTGGTGCGGACCGAAGAACCGTTGCCCGGACCCGTAGTCGAGGTTTTTGACGGCAGCGGAAAGGATCTGACGGCCGAAGTCGGCCTCGATGAGGACATGCCGTCAGTATTGCGGCGGCGCGCGGCGTCATCGCGGAGGCTGCGAGCTTCCGATGGCGGCGCTTTCTTCATCGATGACAAGGGCCGCATCGCGTACGTCCTCGGCAATCTCAACGAGCACTCCGCCGAACGCGGTCCGGGCGCGGCCATCATGGAGTTCATGCGGACGTACTTTCAGACCGGCGGCCGCGAAGTCCGGCCCCAGCCGTCATTCGTCAAAAACGAAAAGCCTCCGTCAGCGGACGGAGGCCTCGCCCCGCAACCTTGAGTGCGGGATTTTTTTGTCCCGCTTAGGGCGCGAGCGGTTCGCGCGACGTTCTCGAAGGTCCGTCCGACGATTCGCCGCCGAACCCCGGGATGCCTTCGAAGCTCGGCACATCGACGTTGAGCGGCCGCAGGCCGGCGTCGATATCCTTCTTTTCGGTCACGCCTTGAAGCTCGCCTAGGGCATCGAGGAAGCGTTCGCGGATATCGCCGAGTTCGTCCATCAGGCCGAAGACGGCATCGGCGTCGAGAGGTTTGACGGCGGCAGCCGCTTTGAGCTCGGCCAGTTTGGCTTTGCCCTCGTCGAGGATTCCTTGAGCCTCGCTGACGTCATTCTTTTTCTTGAGCCGATTGAGTTGCGTCTGGAAGCCGTTGATCTGGCGATCCGCCTGCTTGAGGGTCGAGGCGAGCTGTCGGATCTGGGCGATCGCTTCGTGGTGTTGGCGAATGTCGCCGATTGACTGGAAGACCGAGTCCTCGAGGATGCCGAAGCCCTCTTCGACTTCGCCGGCGGCGATCTTCGCCTTGCCGTCGGCATAGGCGGTCTTGAGTTCGCCGAGCGTTTTGTCGAAGGCCTCGATCGCCGCCGAGAGATCGATCTTGGATTTTGCGGCCAGCTTTTTGTCGGCGGCCAGCAGACGATCGAGTTTGCGGATTTCGGAATCGACGCGCCGATAGATCTGGCTCAAATTCGCCAGGCGCTCGAGGTTGGGAAGCTGCTCCTGCAGCGTTTGGCCGATATCCCGCATGGATTCTCCGACCTCCGCGATGTCGTCGAAGGATTCGGCCGCGTTGATGGTCGCGATCGCTTTTTCAGCTTGGGCGACCGCCTCCGTCAGCTCCGGCGGCGCTTTGACGCCTTTCTTTTCGAGCAGCGCGATCCGCGCCTTGATCCTGGTGATGTTCTTGCCGAACGAGGCCATCTGCTTCTTCATCATGGCGAGCTGCTTGATCTGCATCTCCTTGAATTTTTCGTCCATCTCTCCCTGGTCCTGGCCGGGGAAGCCTCCCTGCTGTCCGAAACCGCCCGGGCCGCCGAACTGACCTTGTCCGCCCGGGGGCTGGCCGAACTGTCCCTGTCCGTCAGGACCGAACTGTCCGGGCATGCCGCCCTGCTGTCCGCCCGGCGGCTGGAAACCTTGCGGCGGTTGAAAGCCTCCCGGCGGCGGCTGGAATTGGCCGGCGGAGCCGCTGCCGGTCTG
>JACQSM010000089.1 GCA_016205965.1 Candidatus Uhrbacteria bacterium | reverse complement strand
GTGATGAGGAGACGGCGCGGATCGCCATCCACGCGGCGTTGACCGGGCATTTCGTCCTCAGCACCCTGCACACCAACGATGCCCCCGGCGCCATCGCCCGGCTGACCGGCATCGGCGTCGAGCCGTTCCTGGTCGCCTCGTCGGTCAATGCGGTCATCGCCCAGCGTCTGGTCCGGAAGATCTGCGAGAAGTGCCGCAAGAGCAGCCGCCTCGACGACAAGGAGTTGAAATACCTGAAGGCCGAGCCGAGGCTGGCCGGGATCGTGGCTGCGGCCGCCGGCCGGAAGGACTTTTCAAAAATGACGTTTTACCGCGGCGCCGGCTGCCCGGTGTGCGGCCACACCGGTTATGCCGGCCGGACCGGCATCTTCGAAGTCATGGAGGTGACCGAGGAAATCCGGCCGCTGATCACCATCAAAGCCGCCTCCCATGAAATCGATGCCAGGGCAAAAAAACTCGGCATGGTTTCGATGCTCCGCGACGGCCTGGCCAAAGCCCTCCAGGGCATCACCACTTTCGACGAGGTCGTCAGGGCGACAAAAACGTAATTCTCCATTATGGCTCTTTTCAGTCCCGTCAGCGCCCGCGACCGCGTCGACTTCACCAAGAACCTGGCGGTCATGATCAAAAGCGGCATCGCCGTCAACGAGGCGATGACGACTCTGGCCGATCAGACGGTTTCGCCGGCATTCGCCCGGATCATCCGGGACATCACCAAGGAGGTCGAGACCGGCAGTTCATTGAGCCGCTCGTTCGGCAAGCGGCAGGACGTATTCGGCGCCGTCTTCATCAGCCTGCTCCAAGTCGGCGAGGCCAGCGGCACGCTCGACGAAAGCCTGGAATTCCTGGCCGACTGGCTGGAGCAGGATTACGATCTCCGCCAGGACATCAGGGGCGCGACGCTGTATCCGAAGTTCGTCTTTTCGGCCACGATCCTGCTCGGCGGGCTGCTGACCGCCTACGTGCTGCCGCGGCTGGTGCCGCTTTTTGCCCAGCTCAACGTAAAATTGCCGCTGGCGACCAGGCTGCTGCTGGGTTTCGCGCTGTTTCTGGAACGCTATTGGCCGGCCGTTCTGGCCGGGCTGGCCGGCGCGATCGCCGCCGGGTTCCTCATCGGCCGGCTCAAGCCGGTGCGCTTCTTCCTTCACGGCGCCTACATCAGATTGCCGCTGATTCGCAGTCTGGTCGTCGATTATCAGCTGGCCCTGATCTGCCGGCTTTTTGCGACGCTCTTCCGGAGCGGCTTGTCGCTCAACGAATCGCTGGCGGTCGTGTCCGAGGCGGCGACCAACGTCCGTTACCGCGATTCGATCGAGAAGATGCGCGAACGCGTCGCCGGCGGAACGACGCTGTCGCGGGCCATGCCCGGCTACCCGCGTCTGTATCCGAAAAACGTCGTTACTATCGTGGCCACCGGCGAGCGCAGCGGCACCCTCGACACCTCCTTTGCTTACCTGGCCGAATTCTACGCCAAGGAAGTCAGGAGCAAGACCAAGAGCCTGCCGACGATCATCGAACCGGCGCTGCTGGTGTTCATCGCCGCCGTCGTCGGCTTCGTGGCGCTTTCGATCATCATGCCGATTTACGAGCTGACTCGGGGCATCTCCCGCTGACGCGTATGCGCGGCTTTACCATGCTGGAAATGATGCTGGTCGTGGCCGTCTCGGTCATCATCGCCGCCTTGACCGTCCCGGTCGGCGTCCGCTTCCTCCAGATCCAGAATCTTGACGAGGCCGCCGCCGACGCCATGGCGGCGCTGCGCCGGGCCCGCAGCCAGGCCGTCAGCCAGCGCCATGACAGCGCCTTCGGCGTCAAATTTCTGTCCGGATCCTACGTCCTGTTCCAGGGCGCTTCGTACGCCGCCAGAGTCCAGAGCGAGGACGAGTCTTTTACGATGTACGGCGGCGCGGCCGTCAGCGGCCTCGACGAAGTCGCTTTCGCCAAGCTGACCGGCCTGCCGAGCGCCGTCGGCCTGTTGACGGTCAGTTCCGGCGGCGACAGCCGCGGCATCGTCATCAATGCGCAAGGTAATATCGAAAGGCAATGAGGCACGCTCGCCGGGAATCGGATGCTGGACAGAGTCTGCTCGAGGTCGTGATCGCCCTGGCGCTTTTCACCGTCGGCGTCGCCACCGTCGGTTTGACGCTCGTCGACGCCGACGTCTCGTCGCGCCAAGGAGTCGAGCGGACCCAGGCGACGCTGCTGGCGCGCGAGGGGCTGGAAGCGGCCCGCTCGATTCGCGACGCCGATTTCGACAATCTGACCGCCGGCAGCCATGGCCTCGCTTTATCGGCCGGCCGCTGGACGTTTTCGGGCGCCTCCGACGTACAGGACCAATTCACCCGCACCGTCGCCGTCGCCGATCTCGATATCGACGCCAAACGGATCACCAGCACGGTCAGCTGGCAATTCACGGCGGCGCGGCCGAACTCGGTCGTGCTGACCGATGACCTGACCGACTGGAATCAGACGCAGGGCAACGCCGGAGATGTGTCAGCCGTTATTTCGGGAATGTTCTGGGAACCGGGGCAAGAACGGCTTCGCGACATGACCATTCAGAATGACGGACCATCGACCGTCACCATTGATAAGATGACCGTCTGGTGGGGCGGAGTGAAGAAACTGAAACAGATCAGGATCGACAATGCGAATCTCTACGGCCCGGTGCCCGACGCCTCGGCCGTGGCTTCCGGCACCGAGATCGACATCGTCGATTTTTCCATGGCCGCCGGCTCGGGCGCGAAAGTCGTCAATTATCTGACGTTCACCGGAAACGTGCCGCAGAAAGATTTCATCGTCAAATTCATCATGACCGACGGCAGCACCAAATACGTGCTGGTCGACCTATGAATCCTTCCATGAACAAAGGGCATACGCTGATCGAACTGCTGCTCTACGTCGCGATTTTCGCGGTCGTGTCGCTGGTCGCCGGCGCCATCGTCTTGAATATGCTTTTCGGCAAGGCCAAATTGACGGCGGTCGAGGAAGTCGGCCAGAATGGCCGTATGGCGCTGGAGACGGTGATCCAGCGAGTCCGCGACGCCCAAGCCGTCAACGCTCCGGCGCCGGCGGCGAGCGCTTCCACGCTCTCGCTTCAGATGGCCGATGCCGCCAGGAATCCGACCGTCTTCGATCTCTCCGGCGGCGCCGTCCGCATTACCGAGGGCGCCGGCGCGCCGGTCGCCTTGACCGCCAGCGAAGTCTCGGTGACGTCGCTGCTGTTTTCCAACGCATCGTATGCCGGAACGCCGGGGACGGTCAGAATCATGATGACCGTCGGGCATGCCAATCCGCAGAATCGGCAGGAATATTCCTTCGAAAAGACGTTTTACTCCAGCGCCACTATCAGAAAAAAATGACGACCCAGGACCGCGGATATGTCGCATTGCTTTCGCTCATCATCGTCGGCGCAGTCGTGCTGGCGCTGGTCGTCGGCGCGTCGGCGCGTTCGGTCGGCGAGGCGCGCATGAGCCTGGGCCAGCAGGAATCGCATCGCGCCCTGGCCCTGGCCAATCTGTGCGCCGAACGGGCGCTGTTCAAGCTCGAAAGCGTGCTGAATTATGCCGGCGACGAGACGCTCGCCATCGGCGCCGACACCTGCGTCATCCGGCCGATCGGCGGCAGCGGCAACCTGAATCGTACGGTCGAGGCCTACAGCACGGTGTCGGACTACACCAAGAAGGTCAAAGCGGACGTGACGCAGATCAGTCCCAGCCTCCAGGTCGGTTCCTGGCAGGAAGTCGCCGACTTTTGAATCGAGTATGCCTGATTTTTTCGCCCGGCCGCAATTCCTCGGCATCGACATCAGCGATCGTTCGATCGAGGTCCTTCGGTTCGACAATAATCGGAAGATTTCGGCCTACAACCGGGTCGAACTCGAAGACGGCATCGTCCTCGATGGCGGCATCCTCGACGGCAAGCGTCTGGCGGCCGCGCTCGATGAAGTGTTGGCCGGCATCAGGCCCCGTCCGGTGTCGGCGGTCATCAGTCTGTCCGAATCGAAAACGTTCGTCCGCGTTTTGACGGTGCCGGACGGCCTTGAGGGCGAGGCCCTGCGCCAGGCGGTCGAAAAAGAAGCCCGCAGCGCCATACCTTTTCCGCTCGAAGAGGCTTATGCGGATTACATCCAGGCCGGTCGTCAGACCGACGGATCGAGGACGGTACTCTACGCCTGCGCGCCCCGGGAGATCGTCGACGGTTACGCGTCGGTGTTGCGAGGTGGCGGCATCGAGATCGCCGCCGTCGACATCGAGTCGTTGTCGCTGGGCCGGGCATTGCTGTTGCCGTCCGAATCGCCGCGCAAGCCGGGAGCCAAGGCGGCGGGCCGGACTGCCGGAACCATGATCGCCGATATCGGCTCCCGAACGACGACCATCGGCATCTTCGACGATGATAACGCCTTGGCCGTGTCGGTAACCGTGCCGGTCGCCGGCAGCCGTTTCACTCATGCCATTGCCGAAAAGCTCAAGGTGGACGCGGCCGCGGCCGAAGCCCTGAAACGCCGCTACGGCCTCGATCGCAAAGATCCCGGCAACAACGTCGCGCCGATCATCGAAGCCGAGATCCGTGCCGTTGTCGAAGGCGTCACCGACGCCATTCGGTATTACCAGACCCGCTACGGCAAGGATGTCGGCCGGATCCTCCTGGCCGGCGGCTCGGCGCTGATGCCCGGGATCGCCGAGCATTTTCGGTCGCTGCTGGGCCTTCGGATCGAGATCGGCGATCCCGCCGGCAATATCGGCGGCGATTGGCGCCCGGGTCTGCCGCCGATACTGTTCGCCAACGTGGTGGGCTTGGCGCTCCACGGCCAGCGGGGCCGGCAGGCCGTCGATCTCTACAAGACGGCCCAGAAAAACAAGGCCCTGCCGCGCTTGGCCGAGTTTACCAGGGCGGCGCGCCAAAGCCCGGCGTTCGCGGCCGTCTTTTTGGCCGGTGCCTTCGCTTTGCTGGGATTGTCGGTTTTTGAATACGTTCTGCTGCGCCCGTTCGTGCCCCGGCCCGCCGTGGTGGCAGCTCCTGCGCCGGGGCCGGAGGATCAGGAGCCGGCGCCCGCAGCCGAGCCGTCGGAACCGCAGCCGACGCCGCCTCCGATCGCGGCCGAGCCGGAGCCGGCCGAAGTCGCGGCGCCGGAACCGGCGGCGCAGCCCGCCGAGGCCCGAGTCCGTATTTTGCCGACGCCGACCGGATGGCTCAACGTCCGCCAGGGCCCGGGCTCGGATCAGCCCGTCATCACCCGTGTCCGACCCGGAGAAGAGTATGTCCTCTTGGAGGAAACCGACGGCTGGTATAAAATAAGGATGGATGGGGATAACCCAGGTTGGGTTGCCGCACAGTATGTCGGTAAAGAATAATATGTCTGAACTTCGTACGGAAAGTCGGCGCGGCTTTACCTTGATCGAGATACTGCTCGTCATCGGCCTGATCGCCATTTTGGCGGCGGTCGTGATCGTTGCCATCAACCCGGCGCGTCAGTTCGCCCAAGCGCGGAACACCCAGCGTTGGAGCAATGTCAACACCATTCTCAACGCCGTCCATCAGTACGCCGTCGACAATACCGGTACGCTGCCGGCCGCCGTCACCGCCACTGGAACCGAGATTTGCGCCACCGGCGCGGTCAGCTGCACCAGCCTGATCGATCTGTCGGTACTGACCGCCAATGAAATCTATCTCGTGTCGCTGCCCTTGGACCCGCTCTGCCCGACCGCTTGCAATGCCAACGGCATCGGCTATACGATCATCAAGAGCGCCAACGGCCGCGTGACCGTGGCCGCTCCCGACGCCGAACTCGGAGTCACCGTCAGCGTGACCCGTTGAACTTAGCGATTAAAACGCGCCTATGCTCGGACGTTTTTTTCGTTCACTTCGAATACCATGAGGATTGCTATGTACTCGGTCAAAGAGATCCAAAGCACCTACAATCGCATCGCCGAAGACTGGCATAAAGACCACCTCGGCGACACCTGGTGGCAGGAGAGCATGGATGAATTCTGCCGCCAGCTGCCTCACGGCGCCGAAGTCCTCGATGTCGGCTGCGCCGGCGGCGTCAAAACCGACCTGTTGCGGCGGCGCGGATTTCGGGCCACGGGCATCGACCTTTCGGACGGCTTGATCGCCGTGGCCAAGCGCGAGTTTCCCGAGAGCGAGTTCCGGCATCTGGATATGCGCGATGTCGGCAGCCTCGGAAAAAAATTCGACGGCATCTACGCGCTCGCCGTTCTGCTGCACATGCCCAAAGCCGAGATCGACCAGGTTCTCGCCGGCTGGGCCGCCGCGATGAAACCGGACGGACGTTTGTTCTTGGGCGTCAAAGAGCGGCGCGAGGGGCAGCCCGAAGAAGATGTCATCGAGGAAACCGATTACGGGTATTCGTACCAGAGATTTTTCAGTTTTTTCTCGCCCGACGAGTTGCGGCAGCGGTTGCATCGCGCCGGATTGGACATCGTCTGCGAGCGATCCGATCTCACCGGAAACACCCGCTGGATCAAGATAATTTCCAAGAAGCGCGGCCTATGAAAGAACTCGAACAGCGCATCCTCACTCATCTTCAAGAGCGCGGCTGGGATAAGCTCCGACCGTCGGATCTCGCTAAGTCGATCATGATCGAGGGCGCCGAATTGCTGGAGCTTTTTCAGTGGGAGAACAAGGAGCTTGACGAGGTCCGCAACGATCCCGAAAAATTGGCCGCCATCAAAAAGGAACTGGCCGACGTCATGATCTACGCCATCGAAATGTCGGTGCTGCTCGGACTCGATACCAAGCGGTTCATCCACGACAAACTCGATCACGTGGCCAAGAAATATCCGGCCGAGCTGATGCGTAAGATCGCCAACGGTGGCTCCGGCTCCGGCAGCGATTCCGAGTATTGGAAGATCAAGAGCGAATACCGCAAGCGCGGCGAGCAGTAACAGCCGGACTATGACGGACATCGATCTCCGCCTCGATCGAAAAGTACAGGCCGTCATCTTCGACATGGACGGCGTCATTTCCGATACCCAGGTGCTTCATGCGAAAACCGAATCCGAATTGTTGGCGCGTCATGGCATCGCTCTGCATCCCGACGAGATTACGCGCAGGTACGCCGGCGTCAGGGATCAAGAGATGTTCGAGGAGATTTTCGGCAATGCGGGCTTAGAGATGCCGCCGCTTGAAGAACTGTTGCGTGACAAATGGCAAAGCATCGTCGGATTGGTGCGCGGCAACGTGCGCGAGGTGCCCGGAACAAGAGCCTTGATCGACGCATTGAGCGCCGCCAAGGTGCCGATGGCGGTCGGCTCTGGTTCGCGGCTGTCATTCATTGAGATGGTGCTGGCGGAGCTGGGCGTGAGAGAAAAGTTCGCGGCCGTCGCCAGTGCCGAGGAGGTTCGACGCGGCAAACCGGAACCTGACGTTTTTCTTCTCGCGGCGCAGCGTCTGGACGTGGCGCCTACTGACTGTCTGGTGATCGAAGACGGCGTCAGCGGCATGATCGCCGCCAGGCGCGCCGGCATGCAATGCATTGCTTTGGTGCGCGAAGGCGGCGGGAGGGAATATCCGGCCGATCGCATCGTCGAGAATTTGTCGGCGATCAGTGTTGCCGCACTGCTTGCGCCCCTCATGCGCGTGCGGGAAGGTTAGTTTTATGGAAAACCAACGGCCCAAAGTCGGCGTGGCGGTGCTGGTCTTCAAGGGCGGCGCCATTTTGCTCGGCAAGCGCAAAGCCAGCATCGGCCGCGATCAATACGGATCGCCCGGCGGCCATCTCGAACATCTCGAAGGTTTCGAGGAGTGCGCCCGGCGCGAGGTCCTCGAAGAAGCCGGGATCGAAATCGACCGGCCGCGCTTTTTGTGCGTCATGAACAATCAGGTGCATGCGCCGCACCACTACGTCATGGTGGTTCTGGCCGCCGACTGGAAGTCGGGCGAGCCGCAGAACATGGAGCCCGACAAGTGCGAAGGCTGGGATTGGTACGGCCTGGACGCTCTGCCGGCATCGATGACGCCGGCCATGTACACGGCCGTCGAGGCCTACCGAAGCGGCCGGGCGTATTTCGATTCGCATCGCGCTCTCGCATCGATTTGACGGCAATTTTGTGCCGCTGCATAAAGACGGTCCGACAAAGTAAAATAATCCACACCTTATGCAGCTCGATGACAAAATCATTTCAAAACTCATCGAAATCGACGATAAGGTGGACAGGTGCGCCACCAAGGAAGACCTGAAGGCTTCCGAGGAACGGGTTATCACGGTTTTGGACGGCCATACTGCCACCCTTGAGCGGCTCGATCTTGAGCGCATGGCGATGATTACGAGGTTCGAGCGCGTTGAAGATGACATTGTTGCGCTCAAGAACACCCCGAAGCGTTAAAAATCACGCGGCGTACCAATCAACCTATGCGCATAGGCGTCATCGGCAGCATGCACTTCACCGAAAAGATGCTCGAACTGCGTGACTGTTTGGCGGCCCTCGGCCATGACGCTTTCGTGACGACGCTGGCCGCGCCGTTCGTCGGCAAGTCGGACGAAGAGAAAGAACGCATTAAGATCACGCAAAAAATGCATCTCGACGCCATCCGCGAGTTCTGGCGCCTGATGCAGGGCGCCGACGCCATGCTGGTGGCGAATTTCGAAAAGAACGGCGTGCCGAATTACATCGGCGCCAACACTTTTCTCGAGATCGGTTTCGCCCACGTTCTCGGTCAAAATGTCTATCTGTTGCATGCCCCGCCGGAAAATTCCTATATCGCGACCGAACTCGCGGCCATGCGCCCGATCGTGCTCGACGGCGACCTGGCGCGCCTGGCGGTAAAAGAAAAGATCAACCTTCATGAAGGTTGATCGTCGAGCAGGCCCGCGTCCTTGAGCGGCTTGCAGTCTTTGCAGACCCTGGTCGGCGGGTCGATGTACGACTCCGGCAGCGTGTCCGAGAGCGCCTCGCAGTAGCGGCAGTAGAAGTACATCGAGCTGCCGGCGTGCAGCCTGGCGTTGTCGATCTTCTCCTTCTGGGAATTCTCTTCCTTGCGCAGGCGCAGCGCCTCCATCGCCCGCGCCCGCGCCTCTTCATCCAGCCAAGTCTTTCCTTCTTCGCTCAATTTCGACATGTCGGCCATGACAGGCCTCCTTTCCTTGGCGCATGGTAGCAGCATCGTTCGATAAGTCAATATAGGCCGCCGGTCTTGACGCCGCCCCGCGCCGTGATAAAACAGACTGACCACGTTCCTTGGAGGGATCATGCGCAACAATCTGTTGCTTGCCGGGCAGCCCGGCGTTGGCAAGTCGACCAAAACGCGCCGTCTCGGCATCCTGCATGACATCACCGAAGAAAAACGTGACCGCATGCACGCGCTTTTTGAGGAAAACATCCACGTCTTCCTCTATGGCCGCGGCCGTGACTTCCGCTAACCGCCCGCTTCGGGCGTTTTCCATTCATAAAGAGCGCCGGGGCCGGCAGTGGCGCCGCCCGGCCGAGACGTTGTAATATAAAGATATGTCCACAAGGCGCACGTGGAAGACTGCGTGCTTCAGCTATAAGGACGTCGAAGAACTCAAGGACCTGGGCGACGGATTCTGCCGCCTTGGGCACGGGGGAGACTCCCGCGTGATCGTTCTCCTTGAGCGCGCTTTGGCCTTGCTCGAGGCCTGCTTGGCGGCCGCCGATGCCGACGAACGGCGTGAAAGCGTCATCGAGGAGTTCGCCGAAGCCGTCGGCCACGACCTCGGGTTCATCGAGGATCGATTGGTCGACGCCTGCCTCGATCTGGGCCGCTATGCCAAGGGTTTGGCGGTCTGCGGCCTGCTAGAAAAAATCGGTTCGCGCGACCCCGCCGACATCCTCCATGACCGGGTCGAATTTTTGACGTGCCTGGGACGGGCCGAAGAGGCCGAGCGCTTGCTATTGACCGCCTTGGCGCGGCGGCCGGACGACGCCTGGATCTACATCGCCCTCGGCGATCTGTCCTTCTCCTACGAACCGCAGCGCGAGCATCGCGACATCCTGCGGGCCGAATCGTGGTACTACCGCGCCTACGACCGCGGACTGGCCGACGAGTCGAGACGCGGCGGACAAGTTTTGCTCGAGCGGCTGCGCGAGGCCTGCGTCGCACGGTTGCGCGGCGAGCGCGAAACGCGTCTCTTGGCCGCGCTCGAACGTTGCGGCATCGGCGGACGGCAGACGATCGCCGATCTTGCCGAGGAGATCCGCACGGCCGGCACTGAGAGCGTGCTGCTGCATCACCTGGCGGCTGAATTCGACCGGCACGGCGCCATCGCTCCCGGCGTCAGGCACGCCAGCCAGCTGCTGACCGACTTTTACGAACATGTGCCGCAAGAGGCGTTCGGCGGCTATTCGCATTTCGAAATGTCCGAGTACTTCCCGGTCGGCGAGCATGAGGCGCGCATCCGCAACGAGGCGTCGTACGTCGTGCGGCGCGGCACCGGTTCTTTCGCCGGCCACGACAACGATCCGCGGTCGGTGGCCCGGCTGGCGACGCTTCAAGATGAATTCTTCGAGGGCCGCGACGTGCTTACCGGCAAGGAGCGGCGCCGGGTCATCGCCGACGAGCGCAAGAAGACGCGCAAACTTTTCGAAGAGGGCAAGCTGCCTTGGAAAGGATTTCTCAAGCATCGGCCCAAGGTGCCCGACCTGTTCGCTCACGAAGATTTTTCTGGGTTGCAGAGCGCCCTAGGACGCAAGGGCACGGCCGATTCCCGGACGCGCCACAAGGGCGCCGGATCTTCGGCGCGGCCCAAGAAATAACCGTCCATGCGCATGCGGGCATCTCGGGCGTTGAAGAAAATTTCCGCGGCCGCGGCCGCCGTCTTGGCCGCGTTCGTTGCCGTCCAAGTCGCCATCACTCGGCGTCAATTCAGGATTGGGGACGGTTTGGGTGACGAGGCCGCGGCCAAGGCCTTTTCGCGGGCGTAGCCGGAT
>JACQSM010000090.1 GCA_016205965.1 Candidatus Uhrbacteria bacterium | reverse complement strand
CGCCGCCATGGCGTTCATGACGTTGAATCGCCCTGGAACGCGCAAGGTGAATTCTCCCAGGACCTCTTTCAATTTGGCCAAGGCGATGATTTCGAACGTCTGGCTGGCCGCGCCGACCTTCACGTGCCGGGCCATGTAGTCGGCGGCGTTCTGCATGCCGTAGCTCACGAACGGCGTCGACGGCTCGAGTTCGAAAAACGAGACATGATCGTCGGCGTTCAGGATCAGCTGGCCGTCGGGCGGCAGATGATCGACGTACGCCTGGAAGGTTTCGCGGATGTGGGCCAGGTCGCGGTAAAAATCGAGATGGTCCTCCTCGATGTTGGTCAGCACGATCATCTGCGGATAGAGCTTGAGCATGTTGGCCTCGTGCTCGCAGGCCTCGACGACGAAATATTTTCCCTTGCCGAGACGGAGGTTGCGGCCCGGCCACGTCCGCACCTTGGAGCCGACGATGACCGTCGGATCGAAACCGGCCCGTTCCAGCATGAGCCCGAGCAGCGCGGTCGTGGTGCTCTTGCCGTTGGTGCCCGAGACCGCCACCGTCCACTTGGAACGCGAATACTCGCCCAGAAAATCGAAGTAGCTGCACTCGGCAATGTCGCGCTCGCGGGCCGCGCGGCGTTCCGGATTCGACGCCGGCACCGCGCCTGAGTAGATCAGCAGGTCGGCGCCTTCGGGCACGTTCTTCGCCAGATGGCGGTAGGCGACTTTGATGCCGAGCGCCTCCAATTCCTTGGTCGTTTCGCTCGAAGCGACATCCGAACCGCTGACCTTCTTGCCCTCGTGATGGAGCAGCTTGGCCACGGCCGAAAGGCCGATGCCGCCGGCGCCGACGATATGGACGTTTTTGACCCGATCGAGCTTGAGCATATGGCTCGAGTTTACCACAAAAACAGATTTTGCAGATGTCGCAATAAAAAAAGAGGGCGAGTAACCCTCTAGCAGACGACCGCGCGGGCATGGGACGGATCCGACGCCTCGGCCGCCTCAACCGGCGGCTTTTCTTTCACCTCGGGAAAAAAGATGCGGCGGAGCGCCTCCTGCCGCTCCGCGTTTTTGACGCTGCCGATGATATCCTCGCGCACCCGCCGGCCGAATTCCGGCTGTTCGACGGGTTTGGGAGCCGGAATCCAGTTGGCAGTGCCCGCCAGCACCAGGCGCAGCACGGTCGGCGCTTTGGTCGCCTCGAACACATGGCCGGCGAAGCGCTGGAAAGCGGCCTCGGGCGCCAGGGCGAAGAACGTGCCGAATGCCCGCCGCTGGTAGGCCGAAAACATCTCGCCCTCGGCCGGCTGGCACTGGTCGCTGAAGATGCGGCAAGGAAAGAGCGGCGACTCGGCGGCGAGCGCCCAAAAACGCACCGCCCGCCGGTGATCCATGGAGGGCGAGAAGAGCACGCCGCGGATCACCTCGGTCGGCTGGCGCGCCAGATCGCGCTCGGCGTCGTCGGTGTCCATGTCTTCGACCCATTCCAGGATCATGCGCGGCACTTCGCCGACGATCTCGCGGATGAACCGGGCGAAATGGGCCACGGCCGCTTCGGTCGGGTTGCCGGCGGCGCCGCGGACGTCGAACAGGACTCGGGCCAGCCTGGTGAGCACCTTGGACAGCACCGACCGCTCGATCTTCCGCTTGTCGGCGGCGCACAGGAAGACGGCCGCGCCCAGGCGATGCCCGTCGGGCTCGCCCAGACGGCAGACCATGTCGTAAAAATGGTTGAGCGCGTAAGCGTCGACGAAGACCAGCTTTCGCCCGCCGTCGTCATGCGCTTTCCATTCGCAAGATAAGGAGCGGCCCACGAGAACCGTCAAACGGTATTCGTCCTCGGTCAGGAAATCGGAATCTTTCTTGGATCCGATCATGGCTGCCTCCGGGGGTGCGGTAATGGGGTTGACTGACCATAGCGCGGGCCCGGAAAAATGCAAGGATTAAGGCGCGGACTTGCCACTTTGCCGTTTCTCGTCCTTACTACAGAGAGGCGCTAAAAGAACGGAAAGGAGGGCGGGCGATGCTCGTCATCACCAATCGAACCAAACGTCGCATCTACATCAAGATCCAGCGCACGCGCGACTCGTCGCAATTCATCATCACCTTCTACCGCATCGCCGCCACCCAGATGCCGAGCCTGCTCACGCCGCGAGTCAATCCCGGCAAGAGCCGCGGCGTCCCGGCGATCGACGACATCTCCAAGGTCAAAGTCCAGGACCGCATCGGCCTGCGCTACCAGTTCACTTATCAGGCCGGAGGGGCGCACCTCGTCATTCTCGAAGAGATCGGCCTGCCGCAATGACGCGCCGCATCCACGGCGCTTTTTTTAATCTCCGACTCGTGGTAAGGCTGAATATGGTCCTTTGACATGGAGGTCTGTCATGACCGAGTCCCCGCAAGCCAAGCCGCGATCGCGCCTGGAATTTTTTTCCTTGATCGCGCATGCGGTTATCGTCGTCCTGGTCGGCTGCTCGATCCCCCGCATGATTTCGCGCTTCTTCACGCCGCCGGAACAGCGCGGCTTCTACGTCGCCTATGAAGGCGGCCGCTGCAGCGAAGGCAAGAAGGGCGAACGGTTCGGCGCCAATGCCTACGTCATAGGTCCGAACACGCTCATGACCGCTGCCCATCTGGTGATAAAGGAGGGC
This sequence comes from Candidatus Uhrbacteria bacterium, assembly GCA_016205965.1. Taxonomy (GTDB): domain Bacteria; phylum Patescibacteriota; class Patescibacteriia; order SG8-24; family SG8-24; genus JACQSM01. The sequence continues at coordinate 40,637 of JACQSM010000090.1, read as the reverse complement.
CGGAAGAAGAACCCCGCCGACCTGATCACCATGCCGGTGAAAATCAAGCGCGGCGGCGCCTGCTTCGACACCGTCATCACCGCCGTCGACTACGCCAACGACCTGCTGTTCCTGGCGGCTCCGGTCGACGATCCGCCGTTCCCGGTCGCCGACGACGGACCGTACGCCGGCCAGATCGTGACCTCCCGCGGATATGAGTACATCGGTCCGGGCATCGACAATTACCGCTTCCTGTACCATTCCGGCGTGGTGAAAAACGTCACCCGCAAGGACTGCAAGGCGGGCCGGTCGTCGAATCGGTTCGAAGTCCATGAGCGCGGCCCCGGCCAGGGCATCTTCCCCGGCGGCACTTCCGGCTCGGCCTTCTTCGACGACCGCGGCCGAGTGGTCGGCTTGCTGATCCGTTCGGACCGGGCGACCTACGCCGTGGCGGTCTCGGCCGACACCATCAAGGAAGCCGTCCGGGCGACCTATGAATGCCTGGCCATCCCCTGCTTCGTCACCGCCAAATGCGATTGAAAGGAGGATTCCATGGCGCTTTACGTCGTCAACGCCTCGCTGGCCCGCCTCTACGTCCAGGCCGAGGGAACCAATCCGGTCACCGGACGCTACGTCATCACCGTCAGCCCGCATCCGCTGCCGCACGACAGCCTGGCCCTGGCCGAATGCATCCTCGGCCACGATCAGCAGGTCAAGATTCCGGCTTACGACGAGGAACAACATATCCGGATCAACGCCCTCCATCTCGACGTGGTCGAGATGCCGAACAACATCCACGGCAACCGACTGCTGGTGGTGCGAGGCCTCCCCAACTGAACCCCGAATCGGGGTTTTTATTTTTTCCGGCCGTGATGCTACAGTACCAATCGTTATGTCCCGACTTTCCGCCGCCGATCCCGAGGTCGCTCGCGCCGTCGAATCCGAGATCGACCGCCAGCGCCAAGGCCTAGAGATGATCGCATCCGAAAACATCGTCTCGCCGGCCGTGCTCGAGGCCTTGGGCACGCCTTTGGCGAACAAATATTCCGAAGGCTACCCGGGCCGGCGCTATTACGGCGGCAACGCTTTCGTCGACGTCGTCGAAAATCTGGCGATCGAGCGGGCCAAAAAATTATTCGGCGCCGAACACGCCAACGTCCAGCCGCACGCCGGCTCGCAAGCCAACGCCGAAGCCTACTTCGCCATGTGCGACCTCGGCGACACGATCTTGGCCATGGACCTGGCGCATGGCGGGCATCTGACGCACGGCTCGCCGGTGAATTTTTCCGGACGATTTTATAAGATCGCGCATTATGGCGTCCGCCGCGACAACGAGGTGATCGACATGGACGAGGTTCGGCGGATCGCGCTGGAATCCAAGCCCAAAGTGATCGTCGCCGGTTTCACCGCGTATTCTCGTAAACTGGATTTTGCCGCTTTTCGAGCGATCGCCGACGAAGTCGGGGCGTACCTTATGGTCGACATGGCGCACTTCGCCGGCTTGGTCGCGGCCAAAGTGTATCCCGACCCGATCCCCCATGCCGACATCGTCACCACCACGACCCACAAAACCCTACGCGGCCCGCGCGGCGCCATGATCCTGTCGAAAACCGCCGATCGCTTGCGGCCGAACGACAAAAAAAATCTGGCCCAGCGCGTCGATTCGGCGGTTTTCCCAGGCATGCAGGGCGGCCCCTTGGAGCATTGCATCGCGGCCAAGGCGGTCGCTTTCAAAGAAGCGCTCGACCCGTCTTTCGTCGACTACCAAAAACAGGTGATCGCCAACGCCAAGGCGCTGGCCGAAGGTCTCGCCGCCGAAGGTTTGCGTTTGGTGAGCGGCGGCACCGACAATCATCTGGCCCTGGTCGACCTGACGCCGCTGGGCGTCGGCGGCAAAGAAGCCGAAACGCTCTTGGACGAGGTCGGCATCTACACCAACAAAAACATGATCCCTTTCGACACCCGCAAGCCGCTCGATCCGTCGGGGCTGCGCATCGGCACCCCGGCGCTCACCACCCGCGGTTTCGCCGACGGCGACATGAAGACCGTGGCCCGGCTGATCGTCCGGACGCTCAAGGAGCGCGGCGATGAGGCGGCCAAAAAAGAGATCGCCGGGACCGTCCGCGACCTCGCCGCCGCCCATCCGATCTACGAAGGGATGACGGTTCTTTAGAAACAAGCCTTACTAAGGAGGCAGACCATGCTTGCGAAGATCATCGACGGCAAAGCGATCGCCGCCGCCATTACCGCTCAAGTCCGCACCGGAATCCAGGAACTCGGCGCCGAGCCGGGCCTGGGCGTCGTGCTGGTCGGCGACGATCCGGCCTCGCATCTTTACGTCGGCCTCAAAAAGAAGGCTTGCGCCGAGGCTGGCATCCGTTTCGAACTGCGGCTGCTGCCGGCGACGGCCGCCGAAGACGAAGTGTTGGCCGCACTCGAGGAACTCAACGGCCGCGAAGACATCGACGCGATTCTGGTCCAGCTGCCGCTGCCCAAGCCGCTCGAAGCCGACCCGATCATCGCCCGTATGCACCCGAGCAAGGACGTCGACGGTTTTCATCCCGACACCATCGAAAGCCATGTCTCGGGCAGCGGCTGGCATCCGCCCGGATTGGTGTCGAGCATCATGGCGCTGATCGGCGCCGCCGAGGTGCCGCTCGCCGGCAACAACGCCGTCGTGGTCGCCAACAGCCGGGTGTTCTACGAACCGCTGGCGGTCTCGCTGCGGCAGGCCGGCTTGGAACCGTCGTTCGCGCAGTCTTCCGACCCCGACCTGGCCGACAAGACTTGGCAGGCCGACGTGCTGGTGACGGCCGTCGGCAAACCCGGCTGCATCACCGCCGACATGGTCAAGCCCGGCGCCGTCGTCATCGACGTCGGCACGACGCGGGTCGGCCGAAAGACCGTCGGCGACGTTGCCGCCTCGGTCTGCTCCGTGGCCGGAGCCGTCTCCCCCGTTCCGGGCGGCGTCGGACCGGTCACGGTGGCGATGCTGCTGCGCAACACGCTCGAGCTGACCAAACGGCGCCGCGCGCAAAAGTAAAAACCGTCCCACTAAGGGGCGGTCTTTTTTTGCCTGGTAATGCGCCGCATGACCTGCAAGCGCCTCACGGAATCAACCAGACCCATGACGACGAGGGCGAAACTGAAGATCACATGTACCGGGCCGACGCCGTGCCGCACCATCATCCAAAGAGCGTAGACAGGGGCAAGAAGAATCGAGCCTAGGTAGGAACCGATCCGGCGCATCGCATCCGGCCAAGACGACGCCCCGACGACGTCGACCCAATGCACCCAAGCCCGGCTGTACTGCCACTCGGTCTCGCCGCCATGGATCGGCCTGTCGTAGAGTGCTGCGTCGGAAAAGCCGAGTCTGCCATCAAGTAGCATCGCCGCCGTCCCTTCACCGGCCTGACAGCGGGCATAGACGGTGGCCGCAGCCTCGACCTTTTCGAAATATGCAGGGCCGACTCGGAGGCCTGTCAGCGTCAAACCATGCGGCGCAAGAACGTGGTCGACGTAAGGACGAAGCTCGTCCGGCCAGAGAATCGTGGGAACGGGAATACCGACAATAACAGTCCGGATGGACATGCCGCCTCCTTGGCAAAGAGCTTCGGCAAAATTCTATGCATCTGGCATTGCCGCGTCAAGGTCCAAAGAGTTTCCGCGCCGTGGTCAGAATTTCGTACCCGGCGCCGATCGACAAAATGAGGATCGAGATGCGCGCCAGGGAGATCGAAAGGCCCAGGGGCATGTCTTTGACCAACCCCCGCTTGGCGACGGCGATGTACATGACGGCGATGAGCACGGCGACGATGCCGCCGAAGACCGCGCCGGTGAAGCTGATGATGCCGATAAAGCTCTCGGCGCCGAGCAGGAACACGATGAGCGGCACGCCCGCGGCCATGAGCCAGGCCGGCAGGGCCCGGATTTTATAATCATATTCGAAGGTCTCGCGCAGATTGAGCGCGGTCGTGAAATACGACGTGGCCACGGCCAGGAATCCGAACAGGGCAGCGATCATGGTGATGTCCGGGCCGAGGGCGAGGCGCAGCCCGGCGACGGCGTCCTCGGTCGTGGCCCGGCCGGTGACGCCCCATACGACGAAGCCGAAAAGCGCCGTCATCGCCGTGGCGATGAGCGATCCGTAGACGACCGACAATCGGAAGGCATTGCGATCGCCGCCGACGATCTCTTCCATCGAAGGTATCGCCGACAGGCCGTTGAGCGCGAACAGGATGATGCCGTATGGCAGGAAAAAATCTCCCATGGCCACGAAATGAAAATTCGCCGGCCGCACATGCGGCAGGCCCAGGCCGATGATCATTCCCATGGTCGCGAGCAAACCGATGGTCATCCAAAACTCGACCTTCGACACGAAATCGAGACCGCGCACGATGACCAGGCCGCCGAGCACCGCCCAAGCGAGCTGGTAGTGCCAAGGTTGGCCGCCGAGCTGCCCGGCGAGGAGCGTGTGCAGAAAGACGCCGCCGACCAAAATGTAGGCGATCATGGCGCCCCAAAAACCGAAGATCGAAGAAATCGAGGCCAGGTGGCGGGAATTTTTTCCGAGATGGCGCTCGACCAGGCCGACCAAGCGGTGCTTTTCGGCCGTGGCGATGGCCGTCTCGGCGTAAAAAAGGTGCTGCAGGAGCTGGATGCCGCCGAGCAGCAAAAAGTAGACGGCGCCGACGGTGACGCCGACGCGATCGAGAGCGTAGGGCACGGCGAAGATGCCGACGCCGATGATGGTGCCGACCAGCGTCATGACCGCGATCCAGAGCTTTTTGATGCGGGCGTTCATATTTTCAGGATACCACGGAACGGCCGGCCAAAAGAAAAAGACGCCTTTCAGGGCGTCGGCGGAGACTTTTCTGCCGGTGGAAGCGCCGCGGCTTGCAGCCCGGCCGCGAGTGCCGGCCTTTCGACCAGGCCGCGGGCGACGGCGACGGCCAGGAACGGACCCCGGTAAATCAACCCGGTGTAGAGCTGGACCAGATCGGCCCCGGCTTCCCGCATCGCTCTGGCGTCGTCGGCGCACATGATGCCGCCGACGCCGATGATCGCCATCTCGGACGGAGCATAACGGCGCAGAACCGAGACCGCCCAGGCCGCGCGCGGCCGGAGCGGCGTGCCGCTTCCTCCCCCGGCTTCTTCGGTCTTGGAAAAACCGTCGCGAGCGAGGGTGGTGTTGGCGGCGATGATGCCGGCGATGCCGTGTTTGACGCACACCTCGACGGCTTCGGCCATGGCGTGCGACGACAGGTCCGGCGAAAGCTTCACCAGCACGGGCCGCGGTTCGCGGCCGAAGTCCATGGCCAACACCAGATTCTCCTCGGCAACCTCGCCGAGAAGCCAGTCCAGCTCCTCCTTTCCTTGGAGCGAGCGCAGACCGGGCGTATTGGGCGAACTCACGTTGATGACGAAGTAGTCGGCCCGCTCGTAGAGCTTCTGCATCGCCGTCCGGTAATCGGCGGCGGCGCCAATGAGCGAGGTCTCCTTGTTCTTGCCGATGTTGACGCCCAGGGGAATGCCCAGGCCGCCGCTGTTGGCGCGGAGCCTGACAGCCACGGCATCGGCGCCTTCGCTCGGAAAGCCCATGCGGTTGATGAGCGCTTGCGGCGGCAGACGGACGATGCGCGGCCGCGGGTTGCCCGGTTGCGGGCGCGGCGTGACCGTGCCGATCTCGACGAAGCCGAAGCCCAGAGCCTCGAAGACCCTGGGTGCGACGGCGTTCTTGTCGAAACCGGCGGCCAGGCCGACCGGCGTCGGGAACGTCAGGCCGAACAGACATCGAGGCGTCTTGGGCAGGTCGAGGGCGCCGGCGACGCGAGCCAGAAATCGGCGGCGTTCCGGCGTGGCGTCGAACCATGCCAAGAGGCGCAGGGCCCACTCATGGGCGGTTTCAGGATCGCCGCTCGACAGGGCGAAGAGCATCGGACGAAGCAGCCGTTGGTAGATCATGGCTGTCCTCCTTGGCGCGGGTGACGCGCATCGTAATCTTTCCATTGGCCGACGGTCCGGTTGAGTTCGATGACTCCGCACAGCTTGCACTCGTCTTCCGGCCAATCCGGAAGCTCGAGTTGGAGCAGGCTGCGGAAGCCGCCGACTGAAGGCCGGCGATCTACCACGGCCGCTTTGCCGCAGATGATGCCGCCATGACGCGTGACGATCGCGGCCAAAGCATCGGCCGAGTCTCCAGTCTTCTTGACGTCCTCGACGATCAGAAATTTCTTCCCGGCGAACGCCGCCAGGAATTCCGGACGGAACTCGAACTTCTCCGGCCCGCCGATTTTTTCGGCATAGGGCGACATTACGAGGCGGTTTTGGTACACAGCCAGGTTCAGACCGACCTCGTAGGCGAGGCGGTCAGCGCCCATCGGCGGTCCGACGACAGCATCCGGCATGAAGTCGGCACAGGCCATGGCCAAGGCTTCGCCGAATTCGGAGGCAAGCATGACGTCAAGGAACACCTTCTTGAAATCGACGTAAGCATCACCGTGACGGCGGCCTTGCAACGCCACATGGGTATTGCGGAGAACGGCGCCGCAGGATTCCAACTTCTTCAAGACGTCGTCTGGCTTCATGACTTGCTCCCCATCTCCCTCTTCAAAAGGGCGTTGGTGATTTCGTTCTTGATGGAGGCGACCGCTTGTGCGGGTGCGCCGATCTCCTTGGGCGGCTTGGTGATCGGTCCGCCGATGATCAGACGGCTGGCGCCGGCCTCGAAGGCCTGCGACGGCGTGGTGTAGCGCTCCTGGCCGCCGGGCTTGGCCCACTCGGGACGGATGCCCGGGGTCCAGATCTCCAGCTTGGCCAGCTCGCGGCGCTTGCGCAGCAAGCCGCATTCCAGCGGCGAACAGACGATGCCGTCGACGCCCGCGACCAGCGCATCCAAGGCGAATTGATACACCTTGGCCGTGACCGCGCCGTCATAGACGTGCGGTCCGAGCATCTTGTCGTCGAGCGACGTCAGCACGGTGACCGCCAACACGCGGCAGCCGTCCTTCTTGGCGTCGACCGCGGCCCGCATCCCGTCGATGCCGGACGCGGCCATGACGGTGATCGTTTTGACGCCGCTGTCGAAAAGCTCGCCGGCGTCTTCGGCCATGGAGTCGGGCACGTCGTTGAGTTTGACGTCGGCGAAAACATCGGCGTCGAGATCGCGAAATGCCGCCACGACCTTCCCGGTCGTCTCCATACGCAGCAGCGAGCCGCGCACCTTGAAGCCGCCGACTTCGCTGCCGACGGCGGCCACCAAGGGCAGCACGTCATCGAGGTTGCGCTTGTCGATGGCCACGATGATCCTGCTTCCCGCATTTTCGGTTGTCATGGTGCGATTCCTCCTTGAATCCGACGGGATTCCGAAGGAGTGTAGCCGAAAGCGGGATAAAGTCAATCGGTTGCCGGCCGGCGGTGGATAAGTGACCTTGCGAACCGGACCGAGACCGGCTATACTTGGTTCCTAGATGTCATCCCCTGTCCGAAACGACCGCAGCCTTGCACAGCTCCGCAACATGAGCCGCAAGGCTCAATTTTTTTATCCGGCGCCTTTTGGACCGATCCGCGACAAACCGCCCCCTTGATGGGCGTCGTTTTTTATTCACTCATTTTTTCAGCCTATGCTCGACAAACTCATTCCCATCGCCTCGACCTTGGCCGATGCCGCCCAGCAGCACTATCGCCGGAGCGGCCTGGCCTTCGTGCCGGTGCCGCAGATCGTCGGCATCACCGGCGCCTGCGAAAACGTCGACACCCTCTTCAAGGTGAAGAGCCGGGTGCCGGTGCCGCTGTTCTTCAGCCAGACCGGACAGCTGACGCTCGAACAGGCGCTCCAGTATTATCCCGGCGTCTTCACCACCATGGTCAGCGGCCGCGACGAAGAGATCGAGGACGAACGCCACCTCCGGCAGTTCCTGCTGACCGAGGAAGAATTCGATTGGTCGATGGTGGCGCCGGGCGCGGCCTACGACGAGGAAAAGATGTACGAGGCGCTGCTGCAGCACGTCGAGGCCGCCATCAAGGCGATGAGCAAGGCGGTCATCGACGAACACGGCGCGACCCTCGAACATGCCGGCCGCGACGCCGCCGGCCTGGCCGCGTCCTTGCAAAAACCGTTCCACCGCATCTCCTATGAAGACGCGCTCGCGCTCCTGATCGACAACGGTTTCAACGACCTGCGCTGGGGCGCCGACCTGACCTCGGTCCACGAAGCCAAGATCGTCGAACTGCTCAACGCCGACGAGTTTCCGCGGCCGGTGTTCATCATGCGCTATCCCAAGGAAATCAAATTCTTCAACATGAAAGTCTCGGAACGCGATGAGCGCACGGTGCTGTCGGCCGACTGCGTCTTCCCGTTCGCCGGCGAAGGCGTCGGCTCGGCGGTGCGCGAACACGACGGCGCCAAGCTGACCGAACGTCTGCTGGGATCGACCATGTACCGCCTGCACCTCGAGCGCGGCGGAACGCTCTCGGACTTCGGCTGGTACCTCGACATCGTCCGCTCGGGCCGGACGTCGCCGCATGCCGGCTACGGCATCGGCAACGAACGCGTTCTCCAATACCTGCTCGGCGCCAAGGACATCCGGCAGGCCTCGATCTTCAGCTGCATGGCCCGGCAGACCTGCGACTGGGTGGCGCGACAGCCGGCGTAGCCGACCGCGGATTATTCGACATCGGTGCCGCCGGGCCTGCCGGCGGCGACCCTTGTTTTTTCGCCGACGGCCTCCTATACTCCTCCCAATCGCTCATTCACAAGGAGGCGCGCGATGCAACCGACGTGGCAAATCACCAAAACCTTCAAAGAACTCGATTTCGCCAACGGACTGACCGCCGAACAACTCTTTTGCACCCCGGTCGGCCTGACCTACAACAACGTCAACATCCTGCCGGCCGCGGTCGGCAAGCCGCGCCAACTCGACCTCGCATCGCAGTTGGCCCGCGGCTTCAAGATCAACCTGCCGATCTTGAGCTCGCCCATGGACACGGTGACCGAGTCGCGGATGGCCATCCACATGGCGCTCATGGGCGGCATCGGTTTCATCCACTTCAACTTGCCTCCCGATCGCGCGGCGGCGGAGGTGCGCCGGGTCAAGCGCTACCAGATGGGGTTCATCACCGAGCCCTGCTGCCGCAAGCCCGGCGATCCGATCTCCGAAGTTCCCAAGGTCAAGAGCCGGCGCGGCTACTCCACCATCCTGATCACCGAAGACGGCACGCCCGAATCCAAGCTGCTCGGCATGGTCACCAAGACCCACGTCGATCTCGAAGAGCAGCTCAACCGACCGCTGGGCGAAGTCATGAAGCCGACGGCCAAGCTCCGCTACTTCCTGAAGAAGGACGTGCCGACGCTGGCCGCGGCCCGCGCCATCTTCAGCCATGATCCGGACCTGACCAAGATCCCGATCCTCAACGAGGACGGCAGCGTCTATGCCCTGGTGACGCGCCACGACACCGTCAAGAGCGGCACCTATCCGCTGCAGCTGGTCGACGACAACAACCAGCTCCGGGTCGGCGCCGCCATCTCGACCCACGAGCGCGACCTGGAACGGGCCAAATTGCTGATCGAGGCCGGCGTCGACGTCATCATCATCGACGCGGCCCAGGGCTCGACCGGTTACGAGGTCGACCAGATCAAGGCGGTCAAAGCGATGAAGCCGGAACTGCCGGTGATCGCCGGCAACGTCGTCACTCCCCGCCAGGCCGAGCAGCTGGTCGAGGCCGGCGCCGACGCGCTGCGCGTCGGCATGGGCCCGGGGTCGATCTGCAGCACGCAAGGACAGACCGGCATCGGTCGAGCCCAACTGGCGGCCGTGTATCACGTCGCCCGCTATGCCAAGAGCCTCAAAAATCCGTTGCCGGTGATCGCCGACGGCGGCATCCGCTCGCCGGGCTGTATCTTCAAGGCCCTGGCGGTCGGCGCCGATACCGTCATGGTTGGCAACTACGTCGCCCGCACCGACGAGTCGCCGGGCGATGTCATCATCGACGCCAAAGGCCGGTGGAAAATCTACCGCGGCATGGGGTCGCCTTCGGCTCAACGCGACGGCGGCGGCGCCCGCTACGGCGACGCGCGGCATCCCGAGGTCATGGTGCCCCAGGGCGTCGAAGGCAAGGTGCCGGCGATCGGTTCGGTCGACGGCCTGCTCAAAGGGACGGCCGCATCGCTGCGCAAGAGCATCCTCGACTACGCGGGTTTGGAGTCGTTGCCGGCTTTGCATCAGGCCATGAACAACGGCCAACTCCGATTCGAACTCCGCTCCGACGAGGCCCAGAAGGAAGGCGACGTCCACGACGTCATCGTCCTGGAAGAGAATCACAAATAACCGGACGCCTTCGCGTCCTTTTTTCTTGCAAAAAAAGACGGGCGAAGGGCCCGACATAAGGTGCCGACGCGCAGGTCGGCGCCGATATCGCGGCGGTAATAATGACCGTCGAAATGGATGCGAGCAGCGGCATGGTAGGCCTGATCGAGGGCCGTTTCCAACTTCGGAGCCGCACCCGTCGCACCCAGGATGCGGCCGCCTTGGGCGCAGAGCGTGCCATCGACGATCCTCGTGCCGGCATGAAAGACCTGGGCGCCGTTATCGACGGCGGCATCGAGGCCGAAGATCCGTTTGGCGGCCGTCCTCGACTCCGGGTAGGCGCGGGCCGCGATCACGACGCAGGCGCCGAAGCCGGTAGTCGGATAGGGCGGCGCCTCGGCCAGCGTACCCTCGACGCAACGCTCCAGCAGCTCGGGAAATTCGCCGCCGATCACCCGGACCAGCGACTGCGTTTCGGGATCGCCGAAACGGGCGTTGTACTCGAGCACCCTGACGCCCTTGGACGTCAGCTTGATGCCGGGGTACAGGCAGCCGACGAAGGGCGTGCCGCGCTTGGCCATGCCGGCCAGCGTCTGATCGAGGATGCGCACGACCTGCCACCGGATATCACCGAGTACGCGCGCCGCCGGCAAGGCGACGCTGCCCATGCCGCCGGTCATCGGGCCTTGGTTGCCGTCGTTGCGGCGCTTGTAGTCGCGGCAGAACGGCAGGAGCCGGAAGGTGGCGCCGTCGCAGAGCGCGTGCACCGAAAGCTCGGGGCCGTCCAGAAACTCCTCGACCACGACCTCGCGGCCGGATTCGCCGAAGCGGCCCTCGACGAGGATCGCGCGCAACGCGGCTTCGGCCTCGGCCTGGGTGGCGCAGACGAAGACGCCTTTGCCCAAAGCCAGGCCGCTAGCCTTGACCACTATCGGCGCGCCCTGACGGCGCACGTACCGGAGCGCCGCCTCGAACTCGTCGAAAACCCGGAACGCCGCCGTCGGAATTCCTTCGGCCGCCATGAACTCCTTGGCGAACGCCTTGGACCATTCCAGCTTGGCCGCGGCCCGCGTCGGGCCGAAAATGCGCAAGCCGCGCGAATGAAAGGCATCGACGATTCCGATCGACAACGGCGCGTCCGGCCCGACGATCGTCAAGTCGATGCCGTGTCTGACGCCGAAGTTGGCCCACCAGGCGACATCGCCGGGATCGACGGCGACGTTTTCGGCGATGCCGGCGATGCCCGGATTCCCAGGTCCAGCATAGAGCTTCGCCCCGGTTGTCTGACGCAATTTCCAAAGCAGGGCATGCTCTCGTCCGCCGCCGCCAATCACCAATATCTTCTTCGTCATCGCTTCCTCCTTGGAAAGACCATCGCGGCAAAGTGTAGTCAGCAACCTTTACATTTGCAACACCCCTGTCTACTATCGCCTCAAAGCCCTTTGCCAACCAAGGAGGCACTCATGGATCCCGGCGACAATGGATGGGTTCTCGATTCCGCGGCCAAAGTCATGCTCATGACCTGGGGCCTGGCCCTGTTCTACGGCGGCTTGGTCCGCCAGCGCAACGTCCTGGCGACGATGATGTACGTATTCTCCGCCATCGTGGTCGTCAGCCTGCAGTGGGCCGTCATCGGCTACAGCCTGGTCTTCGGCTCGAGCTTCGAAGGGCTGATCGGCAGCAACTGGGAATTCGCGTTCCTGAACGGCGTCGGCGTCGAGCCGCGCGCCGGCCAAGCCGTCCCGCAGCTGTCGTTCATGTTCTTCCAGATGATGTTCGCGGTCATCACCCCGGCGCTGATCGCCGGCGCCGTCGCCGAACGGATGCGCTTCTCGGCCTTCATCGTCTTTACCGCGCTGTGGAGCACGATCGTGTACGCGCCCCTGGCCCACTGGATCTGGAACCCCGACGGCTGGCTGCTCTAGATGGGCGCGCTCGACTACGCCGGCGGAACCGTCGTCCACGTCACCGCCGGATTCTCGGCCCTGGCCGCCGCCTGGGTCGTCGGACGTCGCCATGGCGGCACGCCGCTCTATGGCAGCCGGCCGCACGATCTGCGCCTGTCGTTCTTCGGCGCCGGCCTGATCTGGTACGGATGGTTCGGATTCAACGCCGGCAGCGCCCTGGCCGCCAACTGTCTCGCCGCCCTGGCCTCGGTCAACACCCACCTGGCCGCTTGCGCCGCCGCCGTCACCTGGATGGCCGTCGATCGCCTGCGCCACGGCAAGGTGACGACCGTCGGAGCCTTGTCCGGCGTCATCGCCGGACTGGTCGCCATCACCCCGGCGGCCGGCTATGTCCCGCCGATGGCTGCCATCGTCATCGGCCTGGCGGCGGGACTGGCGGCGTTCTACGGCGTACTGTTCACCCGCTGGCTCGGCCTCGACGACGCGCTCGATGTTTTCGGCATCCACGGCGTATCCGGCATTCTCGGCGCCTTGCTGACCGGCATCTTCGCCACCACCGCGATCAACAACGATCCCGGCGTCGTCGACGGCCTCGCCTACGGCGAACACGGCATCGCCCTGCTCCTGGCCCAGTGCATCGCCGTCGCCGCGGCGGCGTCGGTCTCCGTCGCCGGCACCGTGCTGGTCATGCGCGCGACCCAAATCCTGATCCGCCTGCGCGTCGATCCCGACGAGGAAATCGACAAGGGTCTCGATCACGCCCTGCATGGCGAAAACGGGCTGCGGCTGGATTCGCGGCCGAACTGAAGTCAATCGCTCTCGAAAAGGGCGATTTTTTATTGCTGTCAAAAAAGACGCCTTTTGAGAGGCGTCTAGGCGTGGTGCTGGGCGAAACAGCGCCCGTTGGGGGCGAGGATCAGCCGGATGCCTTGGTTGCGGCAGAAGCTGCGGATGGCGTTGTCTTCCTTGGATCCAGACGGCGCCAAGATGGTCGTGACGCCGGCCTGGAACAGCGCCGACGGGCCGTCGTCCTTCGGGAAAAATCCGTCGGTCACGGCCACCGACTCCTCCAGCCGATGGCCGGCGTCGCCGGCGTCCGTGATGGCCAGGTGGCAGGAGCCGACCCGGTCCATGCGGCCGCAGCCGTTGCCGAGCAGCATGCCGTCGCGGGCGATGGTCGTGGTGTTGCTGTTGCTGGTAGCGCACACCGCCCAGGCCAGCGCCAAGTCACGCCGCACCTCGAACGGCGGCAGGCCGCCGCCGACGAACTCCAGCGTCGGATCGACGAACGTCAGCACGTTTGTATAGTTCGTCTGGGCCAGGAAGCCGCCGCGGATGTAATCGAGGCGGCGCACGTAGTCGAGCGCGTCGGCCGTGGGATCGTCGAGCGGGCCGGCGAGGGCCGTGAACGGCACCGCGTTCCACTTGGTGCTCCCCGGCGTTTTCGGCTTGAGAACTGCCAAGGCTTCCTCGCTGAACGACGGCGCGATGACGACGTCGATCATCAGCAGCGATTCCGCGCCGCTGTGACGGTCGCGGACGCGGCGCTTGCGCAGCGTCTCGGCTTCGGCGGCGCCGATGGCGAAGTTGGTCATGAGGCTGCCGCCGAAAACCGCCTGCTCGTTGCACGAGACGACTGCATCCAAGGCAGCCTTGGCATTGTCCCGAATTACCGCGCCGCAGGGATTGCCATGTTTGACGACCACGACGATGCACGGCGCCGGCACGGCATTGACCCGGCAGACGGCGCCGATATGCGTCATGGTCGTCAGCAGCCGCCCGACGTCGGTGGCGCCGACGTAGCCGAGCCGATGCCGGGCGTCTTTGACGGCGCGTAGCAATCCGCTCGCATGCGTATCTGTGCGCGTGGCGCTTTCATCCTCGTATAGCGCGCCCTTTTGCGACGGGTTCTCGCCGTACTTGAAGTCGAGCACCTTGCGGCCGACAGTGCCGTCGTACTCGCCGTCGCCGAAATACTTGAGCACCGCCAGGTCGTGCTTGAGCGCTTCGTACCTGGCGCGGCTGGCCAGCTTGCGCGTGAACTTGGCTTCGTCGGGTTTGCCGGCGGCCAGCCAGACGAGGACTTCACCGCGCTGTTCGGGCGACGAGATGACGATGCGCGGCCCCTTAGCTGCAGCGCGCAACAAGGTGGGTCCGCCGACGTCGATGAACTCCCGCTTCTCCTCTTCAGTCAACTTTGGATCCGCAGCCTTGTCCTCGAACGGATAGAGGTCGACGCACACCAGGTCGGTGCACTCGAGGCCGAGCCGGGCCAGCAGCGCGTCGTCCTCCGGAAGATTGCGCGACAAGATCGGCTGATAGACCTCGCTGGCGAGGGTCGCCCAGCGGTGACCGAAAAGCGGCGGCCCGATGACGTCGGAGAGGTCGGTCACCGGCACGCCGGCAGCGCGCAACACGGCGGCCGTGCCGCCGGACGAGATGATGGAGAACCCGAGCTTGATCAGCTCGCGGGCGAATTCGACGATTCCGTCCTTGCAGGAAACCGACAGCAGCGCTCTGGGCATGACGCCCTCCTTGTAAAGGTGCGGCGCCATCGTATGGGAGCGGGTTGCAATTGTAAAGACGGGCGGCTACACTCGCGCCAGCGTTCATTGACCACAAGGAGGATGCCATGTCGAAGCTCTACACGCGCGGCGAAAAGATCGCCGAGGGCAAGACCAAACGGATCTGCCGGCTTATCTGGAACGGCGACGACAAGCCCGATCCGTCGATGGTCGTCATCCAGCACAAGGACGACATCACTGCCGGCGACGGCGCCAAACACTTTATTCCCAAAGGCAAAGGTGCCGTCTCGGGCGCGACCAATGACAAGGTCTTCGACCTGCTTATCAGATGCGGACTGCCGGTCGCCTTCGAGTTCACCCATGCCAGCAGCACCGAGTTCGTGGCCAGGAAATGCGCCATGTACCCGCTCGAGGTCGTGGTCCGACGCAAGGCCATGGGTTCGTACCTGAAACGGAACCCGCATGTGCCCAAGGGAGCGCTCTTTCCGCGGCTCGAGGCCGAGTTCTACCTCAAGACCAAGGACAAGGAGTGGAGAGGCGCCAAGATCGCCAAAGACGATCCGCTGATCCGCTTCACTGAGACCGGCGCCGAACTCTTCCATCCGGGCGAACCGCTGGCGCTGCAGGCGCCCTTCATGACGCTGACCGAGGAATTGGCCCCGGCCGAACACCGTCAACAGATGGAGGAAATCGCCATCAAAGCGTTTCTAGCCCTCGAAAAAGCCTGGTCGCTGCTCGGCGCCGAACTGATCGACTTCAAGGTCGAGTTCGGTCTGGATACCGCCGGCAACCTGCTGCTCGCCGACGTCATCGACGCCGACTCCTGGCGAGTGCTCAAAGAGGGCGACCATCTCGACAAGCAGCCCTTCCGCGAGGGCGAGCCGGCCTCTAAGACGCTGGCCCGTTACCGACGCGTCAAGGAACTGACCGACCAGTTCCAGGTGCCGAAGCAACAAGTGCTGTTGTTCATGGCGTCCGAACGCGATGATGCGGCGCCGTTTCTGAAATCGCTTGCCCACTACGGTTTCCTGGAAGATGACCGCAACCACATGATCCGGCGGATCATCGGTTCAGCGCACAAGCAGCCGGAGCAGGTGCTCGATGCCCTTTTCAAGACGGTGCAGGAGTGTCCGGACTGCGTCATCATCGCCGCCGCCGGCCGCTCCAACGGCCTCGGTCCGGTGCTGGCGGCCAATACCGCGGCGCCGGTCATCACCGTGCCGCTGAACTACGCCGATTTCCCGAATGACATCTGGTCGTCGCTGCGGCTGCCGTCGCAAGTGCCGCTCCAGACGCTGATGCCGATCAGCGCCGTGCTCGATCCGGCCAACGCGGTACTGGCGGCAATGCGCATCCTGGCCCAGCGCAGCCCATGGCTGTACATGCGGCTGGGCATGGACGTGAACTCACGCCGGAAAAATCCGCTCATCTGACGCCTCTCTGAAAAAGGCGTCTTTTTTATCGGCAAAGAAAAACCGGCTCGTCATGAGCCGGCGGCAGCGTCGTTGCGATGGCCGATCCGGTAGATCACCTCGGCGCCGTCGGTCGGGTGCTCGCCGGTGACGCAGGTGATGCAGTGGCTGCGGCCGCGCGGGTCGCCCAGAAGCTCCAGCATGTCCGGCACTTCGCCGTAGATGACCCGTTCGGCGTTGATCTTCCTGGCGATCTCTTCGTCCGTGAGGAACGCCGCCACCAGCTCGCCCTTGGTCTTCATGTTGATGCCGTAGCTGCATGGATTGATGATCCGCGGACACGGGATCATCGCGATCACGCTGACGGCGCCGGCGGCCCGGATCATCTTGATGATCGGCACCAAAGTATCGGCCCGGACGATGGAATCGTCGACCAGGATGACGGCCTTGCCCTGGAAGACCTCCGGCGCGATGCCGTACTTCATGTCGACGCCGCGCTGGCGGGCCAGCGAGTCGGGCAGGATGAAGTTGCGGCCTTCGAAGTAGTGGTTGCGGACCAGGCCCGGTTCCAGCGGCGCGCCGATGGCCGCGGCCAAGCCGATGGCGTAGGGCGCGGCCGAGTCGAGCACCGGCACGACGATGTCGCCGGTAACCCCGCGATTGCGGTATTTCTCGCCCATGGCCGCGCCGACGCGCTTGCGAAAGAGATAGATCGACTCGTCCCACCACGAATCCGGGCGCATGAAGTAATACTTCTCGAAGAAGCACTTGCGCAGGATGACGTCCTCGACGCCGATCTCGCGCCCGCCGCGGCGGGCGAACGCGTACCCGCTGACGGAGATGCCGTCGCGGCCGCAGCGGACGATGGTACCGGCGGGCACCTCGCACCAGGGTGCGGTTCGGATCATGTCGAGGGCGTTGGTCTCGGAAGCGGCGATCCAGCCCTGGCCGCACGGCGCATAGAAGAGCGGCCGGAAGCCGAAGGGATCACGCACCAGATACATGGCCTCGCGCGTCAGGACGACGAGCGCGTAGGCACCCTCGACCCTGCCGGCCATGTAGGTGATGGCCGCGAACATATCGTCCGTGTCGGCTTCCTCGATCAGCGGCAGGAACACTTCGCTGTCGGTGGTGCTCTTGAGCCGACAGCCCTTCTCGGACAATCGGGCGGCCACGGACTCGTAGTTGGTGAGATTGCCGTTATGGGCCGCGGCCACCTCGCCGTGCCGGCGCAGAACCCGACGGAACGGCTGGATGTTGTCGGTCGAAGCGGCCGCGCCGGTGGTCGAGTAGCGCAGGTGCAACAGGGCGGCATCGCCGGGCAGAACCTCGCTGATGTTCATGCCTTCGAAGACGCGGCCGATCAGCCCGATGCCGCCGTGTTCATGGAACGTCTCGCCATCGACCGAAACGACCTTGGCGGCGTCCTGGCCGCGATGATTGGACCGGGCTTGGCCGGCGGCAACGGTCACCGCCGCCGCGTCAGGAACGCCGATTGCTGCTCCGAGATCGCACATTGTCCACCTCCATGTGAAGGAACGACCCGTCGGGGTCGGCGGCATGATAACAGGGCATCCGCGCATTGACAATCGCCCCGGCCGCCGGTAGTCTCGACCCGCGCCCTGTACCAGTCGGGCATAAAGCCCTCCGGGCAGGGTAAAGAGGTGGACCATGACAACCGATGCCGAATCCGCCTACGCCAAGGCAGGCGTGAACTACAAAGGGATCGACGCTTTCAAACGCAACTGCCAGGCAAAGGGCCGGCTGACCGACGACAACGCGCGCCGGCGCGGCCTTGAGCCGATGGAGTGGAGCCGCGGCGAGACGGCCGCGGTCAAACGCCTGCCCGACGGCACCTATCTGGCCACGGTCAACGAGGGCGTCGGCACCAAGCCGGTGGCAACAGGCGACTTCTACAAGCTGACCGGTTGGAGTCGCTACAAAGAGATCGCCCAGGACACGGCCGCCGCCATTTTCAACGACTTGGTGGCTGTCGGCGCCCAACCTTCCGGAACGATGATGCATCTTGCCGTCGGCTCCTCGGCGTTCTTCGATGACGAGCCGCGACTGAACGCGCTTATCGAGGGCTGGTTCGAGGCTTGTCAGACGGCCGGGTGTCGATGGGACGGCGGTGAAACGTCGGTTCTCGTTGACAACGTCGAATCGCCTACGTTCATGCTCTCGGGGTCAGCAGAGGGATTGATCCGCAATCCGCGCCGTCTGATCAAGCCGGCGATCGAGGACGGCGACGCCATCGTCGTCCTGCCGAGCACCGGCATCCATGTCAACGGCCTGACTGCCGCCCGCAAGCTGGCGGACGCGCTGCCCGACGGCTACCGCGCCAAGATCGACGACGGACGCGAATTCGGCGCCGCGCTCCTGGATGCCACGCCGCTCTACGGCCCGCTGATCGAAAACCTGCAGGAAGCGGCCGTGCGCATCCATTACGCCGTCCCGGTCACCGGCCACGGCTGGCGCAAGCTGATGCGGGCCCAGCTCGACTTCTCGTACGTCATCGAGAAGCTGCCTCCGGTGCCGCCGGTGCTGCAGTTCATGCAGCGGGTCCAGCGCCTCACCGACGCCGAGGCCTACTCCACCTACAACATGGGCGCCGGCTTCGTCCTGTTCGTGCCGCCGAGCGACGTCGGCATCATCCGCAACGTCGCCGCCCTCCAAGGCATGACGGCCATGCTCGCCGGCCGCTGCGTCAGTTCTCCAGGCGGCAAAAGTCTGACCATCCTGCCGCTCAACGTCACCTACCAAGGCGACTCCCTCGACATCCGCTGACTCTGTCGGCGGATTTTTTTGGTTGTTTTCTATGACAACATGAAGGCCGTGGCGCCTGTTGACTCCCTGCACTATTCTTGGTATCCTGGAGACGGAATTGGCCAGACCCCGAACAGTCGCCCTCCGTGGCGTGCGTTCCCGCAAGGGATAGGGGCCTGGCATTCTGTTTTAAGGCCATTTTCTGAACTGGATCTCTTTGAGAGCAAGGGATCGCCGATAATGCTCGGCATCTTTTTTATTCAGAGCCTTTCGGTGATAAATACTGGCGATATAGTCAGCCAGCTGAATGAGGTTGTTCTGGCTTGAGCGTTCGGCACGAAATTTCCGGATTATCTTTTCGGAATCAGTATTGAGCATCCCCTTCACATACTTGGCCAAAGCTGCCTGGAAGTCGCGAGATCCGCTTTTATCGATAATGACATAAGCATCACGCAGATGCTGCCTGGCATTCTCAAAAATGAATTTGCAAACCGTCTTATAGAACGACTCCCTGTCCTTAAATACGTCTCCCCAGAGCTTGTCGGGGTCTTTGTTGAGGACAAATGCGTAATACATGAAGCCGAAGGGGGATACGGCCGAGAGAAACGCTTCGCGCACTTTCGGGTTGTTGTCGTGAAAATGAAACTCGAAATTCTGATGTTTGCCGAGTTCCTTCCGTAATGCGGAAATGCGCTGATCGCATGCCTGCATTTCGGCGCCATCGGTAAAAATGACGAGCGAAATGGTAAAAAACCGGCTCGAACCCTTTTTCACTTTTAGGCCGGTGTCGCCGGCTTCATCCAAGAAAGCATACATGCCCGCGCAGAGTCTCATGACTGCCTCCTTGTGGTAAATGGCTTCCCCTAGGGCGGGAGGAGGATAACAAAAACCTTCCATTAAAGGAAGGCGTAACCGTCGGGAACGGCGAGACTGGCGGGATCGCGGCCATCCCAACGGATGCGGCCATGGATCACCATGTTGGTGATGTGTGCCTGCCAGGCATGCTCGGTCGCATTGACGCGCTTGGCCAGCGTTTCGACCGTATCGTCGGACATGATGCCAACCGGATGGCGGAAGAAGACCGGCCCTTGATCGTACTCGTCGGTCACGAAGTGCATGCAGACTTCGGAGTGCGGGATTTCGCCGCGCCGATAGGCGGCCAGCACGGCCTCGTGCACATGATGGCCGTACATTCCTTTGCCGCCGAAACGCGGCAGCGGCCCCGGATGAATGTTGAAGGTCCGCGCCGGATCGAGGCCGCGTACCGGTTTGAGCCAACCAGAGAGGGCGACCCATTCGGCGCCTATTTTCGCGACCAGGTCACGATATGCCTGCGCCTCCCACGGCCCGTCAAAATGAATGAAAGGGATGCCAAGCGCTTCGGCTCGGGACCGCACCCCGCCATCGGCATGGTTCGAAACGACCGCGACGATCCGCGCCCGCAGACTGCCGCGGTTCCGGGCCGCGACCAGCTGGCCGAAGCCGGACCCGCCGCCATCTTTGGAACCGGAAGCAAAAACGATCAACGAGGGTTGATGTTCTTCGGAAGAACTCATGACACGCTCCTTCCTTGCAAAGCAATCTTGACCGCAAGGCGAAGCCAGCCTACCATCGAACCAGAACCTTGAAAAGGAGGCACCCGTGTGCCCAGACATCGTCCTCATCGCCCAGCTGCGCACCCTCCCCGTTCTCATGGCCGCCGGATTCATGCCCGTTCCTCACACCATGACGGCGCCGAAAAGATATCTGGATGAACGCGGCTACGACTCCGTCTACGTCCCCTATCGCTACCGCGACATGCGCGACGTCGTCGTCTATGCCGAACACATCGCGGCCGAGGCGAAAAAACTGTCCGTGGCTCGCGGCAGCCGCATCAACTTCGTCGGCTTCAGTCTCGGCGGTCTGGCCGGCCTCTACGCCATGAAACGGCTGGGCATGCAAAAATACGTCGCCTCTTTCATCGCCGTCGGCGCGCCTTTCCATGGCGCCAAGGTCGCCTACTTGGCCATCCCATCGCTGCTGTGGACACCGCTGGGCTTGCAGGTTTCACCGGGCAGCCGCTTCTTGCGCGAATTGCACGCCGATCCGCTGCCGCTCGGTACCGAAGACGCCCCGACGCGCTACGTTTCCATCGTCGGCGAAGAGGATGCGGTCTGCCCGCCGGAAACCGGCGAACTCGATGGAGCCAAAATCGAACGGCTCCATTTCCGCCATCTCGACTTTTTTTACAACACGCCGATCTTCCCCGTCATGGAAGAATACTTCTGACCCCGCCCGCTTCACCTGCGGGCTTTTATTTCCATCGGCAGGGGGATAAAGTATCCATGACTGCCGCGGGTCCTGCCGGGGTTTTGCACCCCTCGGTGCTCGGCCTAATGGCCTGCGCGCCGGGGGACCCCAAACCCCGTCACCCGCGGTTCTCAATTTATGCCCGCAGAAAGAATTCCTCCCCAGAATATCGAAGCCGAGCAGTCGCTCCTCGGCGCCCTGCTTATCGAAAAAGACGCCATTTTGCGCGTCGCCGATGCCGTCCGCACGGACGACTTCTATCGCGACGTCCACGCCCGCATCTACGAGGCCATCCTCGACCTGGTCTCCAAGCGCGAGCCGATCGATCTCCTGTCGCTGGCCAACCGACTTCAAGAGAAGGGCCAGCTCGAGGCCGTCGGCGGCCGCGCCTACCTGATCCAGCTGACCAGCGCCGTGCCGACCGCGGCCCACATCAACCACTACGCCAACATCGTCCAGAAGAAAGCGACTCTGCGCCGCCTGCTGGCCGCTGCCGGCGACATCTCGCGCCTCGGCTTCGAAGAGGAAGAAGACGTCGATACCGTCCTCGACCAGGCCGAACAAAAATTGTTCTCGGTCTCGCAGAAGCATCTTTCGACCACCTTCACGCCGATCAAAGACGTCCTCGACCAGGCCTTCGAACGCATCGACGAACTGCACCGCGAAAAAGGCAAACTCCGCGGCATCCCCACCGGCTACAGCGACCTCGATTCGCTCCTGGCCGGCCTGCAGCGCTCCGACCTGGTGATTCTGGCGGCTCGTCCTTCGGTCGGCAAAACCAGCTTGGCCATGGACATCGCCCGCAACACCGCCGTGCAATTCAAGGTGCCGGTCGGCATCTTCTCACTGGAAATGTCGAAGGAGCAGCTCGTCGACCGCATGATCTGCTCTGAGGCCGGCGTCGACCTCTGGCGCATGCGCACCGGCAAGCTGAACGACAACGACGAGCACGGCGATTTCGCCCGCATCGGCCATGCGCTCGGCAGCCTGTCGGAAGCGCCGATCTTCATCGACGACACCGCCTCGGTCACCATCATGGACATCCGGGCCAAGGCCCGCCGCCTCCAGATGGACCACGGGTTGGGACTCATCATCATCGACTACTTGCAATTGATGGAATCGCGCAGCGGCAATAAAAACTCGGACAACCGCGTCCAGGAAGTTTCCGAGATCTCCCGCGGTCTCAAAGCCTTGGCCCGCGAACTCAACGTGCCGGTCTTGGCCCTGTCGCAGCTGTCGCGCAAGTCCGAGGACGTGAAGCCGGCGATCCCGAAACTTTCCCATCTGCGGGAATCGGGCTCGATCGAACAGGACGCCGACGTGGTATTGTTCATCTACCGCAAGGCTGCCGACCGGAATTATAATATCGAAGACGTGCCGCTCGACGAGCGCCACATCGCCGAAATCCACGTCGCCAAGCACCGCAACGGCCCGACGGGCATGGTCAAACTGTTCTTCGACGACGCCCGCGTCACCTTCCGGAATCTCGACACCAAGGCGACCGCCTTCGCGCCGCTGAACATGCCCGTGACGGCGGTCGCGCCGCTCGTCGCCGCCGGCGTGCCGGCCTTACCACAATAATTACCTTGGGAGGCGGCCTTCGGGCCGCCCAGGCGGGCTAAAGCCTGCCCTCCACGTCTTATGTTTTCCAAACTCAAACAGTTCAAAGATCTCCGCGACAAAGCCAAGCAGCTGCAGTCGGCCCTCTCGGGACTCAAAGTCGAAGGCTCGGGCGGCTGGGGCAAAGTCAAGGTGACCATGGATGGCAACCAGACGATCCTCGATCTGGTCATCGACGACGCCCTGCTGGCCGACAAGGCCAAACTCCAGAGCGGCCTCAAAGAAGCCCTCCAAGACGCCCTCAAGAAAGCCCAGCGCCTGATGATGGACACCATGAAAGACGTCGGCGGCCTCGACCTGCCGGGTCTCAAATAGGAGGTGCCTGGCTCCTCGCCCAAGGGGCGAGCGTGCCTGGCTCCTCTACATTGTTCATGCCAAAGTTCCCCCAACCGATCGAAGACCTGATCCGCGAGCTCGGCATGCTCCCCGGCGTCGGCCCCAAGACGGCCGAACGCTACGCTTTCGCATTGTTGAAACGCGGCCCGGCCGAACGCGCGCGCCTGGCCAAGGCGATCATCGACTCGGGCCTGCGCCTAAGCACCTGCTCGACCTGCCGCAACTACACCGAAGCCGATCCCTGCGCGGTCTGCGCCGACCCGCGGCGCGAGCGCGACCTCATCTGCGTCGTGGCCACCGAACAAGATCTCCTGGCGGTCGAGGCGACCGGCGAATACCGCGGCCTGTACCACATCCTCGGCGGCACGCTCTCGCCGGCCGACGGCATCACCCCCGACGACCTGACGGTCCGCGATCTGCTGCGCCGGTCCCAGGAACAGCGCCCGGCCGAAATCATCCTGGCGCTCGATCCGACCATCGAAGGCGAATCGACCATGCTCTATCTGTCGCGCCTGCTGTCGCCGCAGCAGCTCAAAGTCACCCGCCTGGCCCGCGGCCTGCCCATCGGCTCGGAGCTCGGCTACGCCGACGAAGTCACCCTCACTGATGCCCTGCGCGGCCGACGCGAAATGGCCGCCGCCCCGAAGACCGCAGCCCCGGAGCAGATCAAGCAATAAAAAAATAGTCCGCTTGGGACTACTCGACGACATTGGTCTGACCGCTGCCGGACTTGCCGTGATTCCAGCCGGCACCGCTGATGTCGGCCGGTGAGTGGATGTGTATCTCCGCGGAGTAGATGCAATTCTCACCCGCGACACCGACGAATTCTTCCCGCGCCCACATGGGATTTTCCGGCGCCACATCAGCAACAAACACGATGCTCAGATAGTGCGAGAACTTCTTGCCGTCTTCAAAACGCACGACATTGAAGATCGGATAACCGTCGTCACTGTCCACGAAATGAATGAGAAACGAGTAGCTTTTCGGCTGGTGCATGAACACGCGCGCGATATTGTCTATGCGTCTCGTGCTTTGCTTGCATTCGGCTTCTTGCGCGCAGCCGAGCAAGGCAGCGGACAACGTCATAAGCACCGCGGACATCCTCAACAACTTTCCATAGTTTGGCACCATGGCAGCCTCCTTGTTGGCCAGAGTTTGGCCGGTGTTAAGACACAGCGGGATTGCTCCATCAAGGCCACAGACATGCCAGCACCATGATGGTCAACGAGACGCAAAAACAGATCATCATGCCGCCGAACGTGGTGTACGAGCGGTTCTTCCAGGCCATCTCGGCGAACGTGATCTGGATGAAGGCGAACATGCCGTACATCAGCACGGAAACCGAGGCGCCGCTATGCACCTCAATCACCTTCAAGAGACCCGTGAACATCGCCACCACATTGATGATGTTCGCCGCCCAAAGGCGCGATTCGAGAGAAAAGAGCTTAATCATGAGCGACGGCCTCCTTGACCGTCAAGCTTCACGCAAGCCTCTCATTTTTTCGGGCTTCCGTCAAGATTTGACCTGAAGCCGCCGCATCAATCCTCCGTACAGTACGGCGGCGACTAGAGCGCCGAGGGCTGAAATGAAAACGCGCCGAAGGGATACGCCAACGACGCGTACACCAGATGGAAGAGCGCATAGAGCAGCGGCACGGCCGCGATCGGCACGACGACATCGCGGGCTCGCAACAGCATCAGGGCGTCGCCGGCCCGAGTGCCGGCGGCCAAGAAAGCGATCAGCAAGAAAACCCAGAACCGCCGCGGCAATCTGATCTTCTTGCGATGCCGGCGAAAAACGCCACGACGCCGACGACCAGGACATTGCGCGGAATATGCGATGAGGACCGAGCCATGGTTCCATGATAGCATGCGCCGCCTTGCCTCGGCTCCCGGGGCGCGATATGGTCAGCGAAGAACGATCTTTGCCAAAAGGAGGCTGCCTTGCAGCAATTCCACGAAATCAAGCGCCGCCTCTTCCAACGCATTGTCGGGAGCGCCGTCTACGTCGCCGTTACCGACGCCGAGGGCAAAACCTGGGAAGCCGCCGGTTTCATTGCCGCGAAAAACGGTTACGTCGTCACCGCACAGCACGTCATCGCCAATGGAACCAGCATCATGGTGCGCCGGCTCCACCTGCCGGAAAAGAGCTGGGCGCCCGAAGTCCTTTCGAGCCATCCGGCCGAGCTGATCGACGCCAACAAGGTCGCCGATCTGGCGCTTCTGAAGCTGCGCGATCCGCCGGAGGATCTGCGCCCGGTACGCCTCGCCGATTCCAACCGCCTGCTGCTCCACGACACGGTGTATCGCGTCGGCAACGACGCTACGGGCCCCAAGCTCGCCGTCGGCCCGATCACCGCTTTCAGCTGGCATGAACTGCTTCCCGAGTTCACCAGCTCGATGGCCGCCGAATACGGCACCAGCGGCGGTCCGCTCTTCAACGTCAAGGGCCGACTGATCGGCATGGCCCAACGCGTCAGCTGCCACAGCCGCGACGCCGACGCTCTCTATGCCATCCCATCGAACGCCATCCGCAACTTCCTCCTGGCCCCGGCCGGCCTGCGCCGCCCGCAAGCGATCATGGGCTCGTGGTGGGAGCCGCAGCGTGCCGTGAGATAAAACGCAAACCGCCCCGATTTCTCGGAGCGGCTTTTTTTCTTTTTAGGCTTTGACGGCTTCGATCTTCACCTCGGTGAAGTCCTGGCGATGGCCGTTCTTTCGCTTGTAGCGGATCTTGTTCTTGAACTTGATGATGGAGACCTTTTTGGCGCGGCCCTGGCTGACGACCTTGGCGGCGACGGAAGCGCCGGCGACTTTGGGGGCTCCGACTTTGACGGCTTTGCCGTCCTCGTCGGCGACCAGAAGCGCCTCGAACGACAGGCTGTCTCCGGCCTGGGACTCAAGTTTTTCGACGCGAAGCATGTCCCCGGCCTTGACCAGGTATTGCTTGCCGCCGGTTTGGATGACTGCGAACTGGGCCATAGTGCTCTTTAAGCAATGGACACAGTGTAAACGATGGCCAAAAACGCGTCAAGAGGCTTATCTACAGCGGCATTTCCACCGGCATACCCGGTCCGAAACCATGGGCTGCGGCATAGCCAGCCGGCACCTCCAACACGGCATCAACCTCGACCTCCGGCATCCTGGTCTCGGGCTGCCGGCCCCGAGACGGCGGCGGCACATCATGGGCGATGGCCGCGATAACGCCCCGGCGCAACCAGACGATATCGATCGGAAAACGCATGTCCTTCATCCAAAAAGCGTATCGGCCGGGCTTGGGAAAGACGAACAGCATCCCCTGCCCGTCTTCTAAGGACGGCCGGCCGGAGAGTCCCCGCTCGCGTTCGACGGCGTTGCGAGCGATGTCGACGCTGATGTCGATTCCGCCGATCTTGAGGCTGCCCCGTTCCATGGCGCGTCCTGGCGGCGCGGCGACGTAGGCAGCGGCGGCCACGGCTGCCAGAATGGCCGCAATGAGCCATCCGGCGATTCGGCGATCAATCATATGTCTTTCGTTTCGCCGCCAAACTGGCCGCCACGATGGCGATCAAGATGCTCAACAAAAAACCGAGAGCGGCCACTTTTTGTGCGCCGCGCAACACCAAGGTCGAGGCCCCGAAAGCGGCCGCGATCGCATACATGAAGAGCACCGCCTGACGGTGACTGAAACCGAGATCGAGCAGACGATGGTGCAGATGCGAACGGTCGGCCAAAGCCGGCGACTTCCCCTCGAGCAGGCGCCGGACGATGACGAAGGCGGCGTCGAAGAGCGGCAGGCCCAGCACCAAGAGCGTCGTGGCGATCTTGCCGCCCGAGACGATGGCGAGCACGCCGAGCATGAAACCGGCCAAGGTCGATCCGCCTTCGCCGAGAAAAATCCTGGCCGGATGGAAATTCCAGACCAAGAATCCGAGGCTGGCGCCGGCCAAACCGAGCGCCAAAAAGGCGGTGTCGGGCTGGGCCACGTCTTTGGTCAGGCTGACCGCCGCGATCACCAGGCCGCCGATGACCGTGACGCCGGAAACCAGGCCGTCGAGACCGTCGAAAAATTTGGTCGTGTAGGTCATGCCGAGCAGCCAGGCCAGGGTGAAGAGGTCGGCGATGACGGTGATCTTGTACGGGATGCCGCCAAAGGTGACGGCGGTGAATTGCCAGCGGTCGAGGTAGAGCAGGCCGCCGAACGGGTTGGTGACGGCCGTGACGCCGATGCCGCTCATGATGATGACCAGCGCGGCCAGGACCGGCCAGACGATCTGCTTGGCCGGGCGCAGGTCGAAACGATCATCGAGCGAACCGCCGACGACCAACAACAGCGTCGCCAGCAAAATGCCGAGCAGGAATTTTTCTTTGATGTGCGGCCCGGGGATGGCGCCGAGCTGGATCGCGGTCGCAATCGCCGCCGCCAACCCGAGCCAGAGGGCCCAGCCGCCCAAGAGCGGCACCGGCTTGGTATGGACCTTGCGCGGCGAAGTCGGCCGGTCAACGACGCCGGCGCGGACGGCGAATCGAGCGACCAGAGGCGTCACCAGGGCGGCGACCGCGAATGCGGCCAGGGGAACCAAAATAAACGACATAGGCTAGTGAAACCGTAACATATTCGCCTTACCTTGACATTAGCCTTATTTTTTGCTATGTTTTGCGGTTCCCTTCAACGGGACAAGTTCATTGACCAAACCCGCCCTGCCCTCAAGGGCACGGCCGTACACAGGAGGCCGCCGTGGCCAATAGCAAAGTCGTTCTCCATCGTCTGGGCGTGCGCAATTCGCCCGACAGCATCGAACCCTCATGCGGCGTCATGGACGTCGTCGAGAACGGCGCGGTCAAGTACCGCATCGTCATCGACTGCGGTCTGACGCAGATCCCCCTTCCGGGCGGTCCGCGCAAGCTGCACTACCCGGACTTCTCGCTGTTCAACGACGGCAAAAAGATCGACGCCGTCCTGATCACCCATGTCCACGCCGATCACTTCGGCGCCGTCACCAAACTGCTGCCGTTCATGAGCCGCGAGGCCCGCGTCGTCATGACCAAGGGGTCGTTCACCGTGGCCATGCACGTCCTCAAGGACAACGCCATCGGCCTGGACAAGGCCGGCCAGCAGCGCGTGTTGTTCGAGAACGGCGAGATCAGCCGGCGAGCCCTGATCATCCGCAAGCCCGGCGAGGTCGAGATCCTTCACGGGATTCCCGCCCTCGTCTGGCCGGCCGGCCACATCCAGGGCGCCTGCTCGTTCACCCTCAAGGTGGGCAAGCTCAAGATCCACTATGCCGGCGACCGCTGCACCCATGACCAGCCAGGCATCAAGGGCGCGCCGCCGCTGCCGCCCGAATGGCGGCCCGACGTCTTCGCCGGCACGGATTGCACCTACGGCGCCGACCCCGATTCCGACAAGCGCGTCTACCGAGACGAATGGGATCGCGGCACCGAGCTGGCCAAGCAGGCCCTGCTCCGTGGCTCATCGGTGGCCGTTCCCGCCTTCGCCCTGCATCGGAGCGCGGCCGTGGCCCACATGTTTCAGCAAGCCGGCATCGGCGATTTCGGCCGGCTCCTGTTGGACGGCAAGGCCGAGCTGTACACCGACATCATGGAGACCGGCGAGGGTCATTGGTGGCCCGGCGATGAAGCCATCGATGCCACCGAGGTCGAAAGGGTGTCGGAACGCTACATGGGCGGCGCCGAAGACGGTGAGAGCCGCTACGAAATCGCCAGGAACGGCAACTTCACCATCGTCACCACCGCCGGCATGGGCGGTCCGGGCGGACCGTTCACCCAGTGGCGCAAGTTCCTCCTGTCCGATCCGGACGCGCTGATCCTGTTCTCCGGCTACGTCGCGCCGGACACGGACGGGGCCAAGATCCTGGCCGCCGCCCGCGAACGGGATGCGACCGGAAACGAGATCGAGGTCACCTTCGATGTCCTGAAGCGCGACCGCACCCACAAGGGCCGTCTGATCAAGGGCGGCTGGGTCAAGGAGACTTACCCGGTCAAGTGCCACGTGGCGCAGATGAGGATCGGCGGCCACGAGTCCCGCGGCAAGACCCTGGACTGGTTCCAGGAGCTTCGCCCGCAAGCCGCCGTGCTGGCCCACGGCTCCGAGGCATCGCTGGCGTCGTTGGCCGGCGAACTCCGCGGAGTCATCCCGCTGCTCCACGGCAGCCACGACGGGCCGCTGACCCTGGATGCCTAAGCTTTACCCCCTCCCCTCAAAAGGAGGGTTTTTTCTTTTGATTTCCGTATTTTAAAAAAACCCGCGATCGAAGATCACGGGTTACATGCGAATGAAATTAAGATGCTCCCACAAATGTAGCAGCGCGGTGCAGCTATGGTCGTCGGTGAGACCGAGCTCCTTACGCCGCGCCACCACGTCGGCGACGGGATAGAGACGGATGCCGATGATGCCGTTGCCGCGCACCGCATCGACGTAGGCGCGGTCGCGGATTGCCAGCTCGACGAGCCAGATATCATTGAGGCAGGCGCTCATGCCGGTATCCTCCGGACAAGCGGCGCTAAGTATCGAGAACTGCGTGATCTCCGTCTTGCCCTCGGCAAAGAGCGGCATCAGTTCGGTCCCCAGCGCGCTCACCGGATGACTCGCCGCGCCGTTCGCGTCGGGCGTCGCCCCTTGGAGGCGCCGGTCAAGAACGGTCGGCTGCAGCTGGGTCGTGCTCCAGCATCGCGCCACCTCCGTCGTCCAGGCGGACGACTCGCGCACCAGCATGGTCGGGCGGTGCTGGCGGGTGAAGGCGAGCAAGGTCTCGTCACGAGCGTCGTCGTAGAGGAGGCACAAGGTCAACACGCCGCGCCGTCCGCCTCCGTCGCGGGCGAACTTCATGAAGTAGGCGCCGTGGTTGCCGTCCGGCCGGATGCAGGAGAATTGCACGATGACGTAGAAACGATTATCCCAGACCTCGACGATATCGACGAGTTCGAATTCCCCGCGCTGCCAGGTTCCGGTATGGCGCAGTTCGGCCAGCCGATACTCTCGCAACACCTCATTCATGCGCTCGAGCCGTCGCTTCTGGCTCTCTTCCCGGCCGTCTTTGGTCGTATGCTCGTCCGTTGCGACGGCAAGCACCTTCTGCTTCGAGCCGCTGCTCATGGACTTCTCCTTTCAGGTGGAATGAACAAGAACGTTTCAGCGTAGCGGTTTTTCCGAGCCGCGTCAAGCCTTGACGCGCCGGTGCGCAAATGCCAAGCTGGCCGCGAGTTTGGCTCCCTGCGGGGAAGGCCGGGCTGGCGCCCGGAACCAATCGAATGGCTGTCTGACAGGTGTCGGACGCCGTCCCGATGCGCCTTAGGCGCGCGGACGAAGCGATGCCAAACAAGGTCATTGAGTTTCAAGAAGAGAAGTTGCTGGCGGCTGGCAAGACCCCGGGGTGGAACCTCGGCGCCGATGGTCACCTCATCGGCAACTCCAAGTTGGGATCGCATGTGGCCCGCGTCATGTGGGTCAACGAAAAGGATGAGCCGCTCTACGACCAGATCGTCCGGATCGAACGCGGCGGCGCCGTGTTCCTGCCCGTCGACGCCCGGAACCGCATCGGGCTCCAGAAGAACTGGCGTCCGCAGACCCGGGACCAGGAGAAGTTCGCCAAGGAGTATCCGCGAGTCGATTGGTCCGAAGTCGGACGCGAGTCCTGGGAACTCTTGGGCGGGTTCTCGAACGCCGAGGAGTCGGCGCTCAAGACCGCGGCCCGCGAGACCCAAGAGGAAAGCGGCTCCCAGGTGGTCTCGATCGAGGACTTGGGACCGATCTGCGACAACCGCGCCTTCAGCGTCCACCTGGGCCGGATGACCTGGGGCCGGATCGATCCGACCAAGAAGCCCGCCGATCGGCCGGACCCGTACGAGAAGAAGCTGTCCGCCGTCCGCTTCTTCACCTTGGCCGAACTCCGCAGCCTGCTGGAGGAGGACAAGCTCTACGACTCCTTCACGCTCTCCGCCCTCGGTGCCCTGTTTCTGCGCCACCCGGAGCTGGTCGCCGCGCGGAGCTGACATCAAACACCCGAGGTTTTGCACCTCGGACTTTTTTATTCCGACCGCCATCATCTATTCTGCCGCCTCCGCGCCTTTTTGTCTTACGGCCTCCTCGATCTCCTTGGCGAACAGCTTTCTGACATCGGCCAGTGAGCCGGTACCCAACAATTCCTTGGTGTCGTACTCCGTCTTCTTGAGCCAAGCCGGCAGCGGCAGCCCGCCCCGGATCGAAAAAAGATTGCGCAAAATTGTCGTGGCGTAGGCGGCCTTGGGCAGTTCGAAGGAAACCGCCACGCCGTCGGGCACGACTTTGAATCCCAGCACCGTCGCCTTCACCTTGGAAGTGATCGCCGGCGACTTGCCGAACATGATGAACGGCAGCCGCTGCAGATGCGTCGCGTACTCGGTCGCCCCGTCGGCCTCGAGCCACTGCCAGTACAGCTGGGCTACGTCGGCGTCTTGCGACAACAGCAGCGGCACCTCGGCCGGCGGCGCGACTTTGCGGAGCGCAAAGTCGGACAGCAGCACGTTGGTCAGATAACTCGCGTAGGCGTAGGCCCACAGTCCGGCCTGCTGCGACACCGCCTCGAGCGTCGAGACCCATTTGTCGGCGCCGCGCGGCAACATCAGTTCGCGCAGCATCACGATCTCATAGCGGAAAGTGTAGGGCAGCCGCTCGAACTCGCGGAGCATCGCCTGCCAGTCGCCGTACTTGGCCGTCGCCCGGGCGCGTATTTCGGCGATGTAGGGCACCTCGAAAGTGCTCGGCATGCACAAGTACGCTTTGACGGCACCCTCGAAATCGCCCCGGAACATGTGCAGCCCGAAGACATGGGCCAAAAAGCGCGGCGATCCGAAGCGCTGCTCGCCGTAATAGTTGATGACGCCCTCGTCGGCCAGAATCGCCAGGTGCGAACGGACGATGTCCTCGTCGAAATCCGGCCCGGTACGCACGAACAAGGTGAAACGGTTACCCTTGAGATCGCCGATGTTCATGGCGCCCTTGCCCTCGAACAGATTTTTCAACAAAACGTTGGGAATTTTCGCCGACCGCACCGAATCGATTTTTACTCCGCGGATGCTGATGCGCTGGGCCGTGACCGCGACCGCGTCCTTGATGCCGGCGTAGCGGACCTTGTCGATGCCGACGCGCAAAGCATCGGCCACGCGCTGGGCGCCGTCCAAGGTCGAAATCATCGTCTTGACCAGATCGCCCCAGACCGTGCCGGTGTACGCATCGGTCTGGATGCCGTCGGCCGGCGTCGTCGAAATCTCGACCACCTTGCCCGTGCCGTCGATCTCCTCGACCAGGAAGTCGAGCGGCGAAAAACGCATGTAGCCCTCGGGCAGACCCTTGGGCTGGCCGGTGATGCCGATGCGTTCCATCAGGTCGCCGGTCTTGGCCGGATCCAACGTAAAAAGCTCCGGCTTCTTCTTGCGCTCCTCCTTCATGAAGGCCTGTTCGCGCTCCCAGAGTTGTTGATCGGCATGCGAGGGCATGGATTTTGCGGGCGTTTTTTCAATTACGATTTCTTTTCGATCCGGACCTGGCCGCCGACATCGAAGATGATCTTGTCGCGGCGTTTGACGTCGCCGCGCAGCAAGGCGTCGGCGATGGTGTTGTCGACCCGTTCCTGAATGACGCGGCGCAGCGGTCGAGCGCCGAACATCGGGTCGTAGCCGGCCTTGGCCAGCTCGGCCACGGCCTCGGGCGTAGCCTCGAACTCGATCCCCTTTTCTTTGAGACGGTCGGCGACTTTGGCCAGCATCAGTCCGGCGATCCGGCGGATCTCTTCTTCGGTCAACGGCCGGAAGACGATGGCGGCGTCGAAGCGGTTCAAGAATTCCGGCCGGAAGTGCTGCTTGAGTTCGCCGGCCAGCAAACGCTCCTTGATGACTTCGACCGACGAACCCTTGATGATCTCCTCCTGGATGAACGGCGCGCCGGCGTTCGAGGTCATGATGACGATGGCGTTGGTGAAGTCGACGGTCCGGCCGACGTTATCGGTCAGGCGGCCGTCGTCCATGACCTGGAGGAAGACGTTCAAGATGTCCGGATGCGCTTTTTCGATCTCGTCGAGCAGCACCAGGCTGAACGGATTTTTGCGGACCGCTTCCGAAAGGATACCGCCGGAGTCGCGCCCGGCCGGCTCGCCGATCAATTTATATAATGAAGGCTTGTCCTGATACTCCGACATGTCCAGACGGATCATGGCGTTCTCTTTGCCGAAGTAGGTTGCGGCCAGCGTCTTGGCGAGTTCGGTTTTGCCGACGCCGGTCGGACCAAGGAACAGGAAATTGGCGATCGGCCGGCCGGTCTCGCGGACTTCGGCCCGGGCTCGGCGCAGCGCCGCCGCCACCACTTTGACGGCTTCGTCCTGGCCGATGACCCGGCCGTGCATCAGCCCCTCGAGATTCAAGAGCTTTGCCGATTCGTCGGTCGTCAGCGACGTTACCGGCACCTTGGTCTTTTCGGACACCAGCGCAGCCACGTCCTCGCGAGAAATAAGCGCGTCCTTGCCCTTGGTCTTGCGCACCGCCGAGGCGACCTCCTTGGCCAGCTCGATCGCCTTCTCCGGCAGGAACTGCTCGTGCATGTAGCGACTACTCAAGGTGACCGTCGCTTCGATGGCGTCGTAGGAAAAAAAGGTATTATTCCGATACTCGATCGATCCCGACTTGGCTTCGAGGATGCGCACGGCCTCGTCGATCTCCGGCTCGCCGATGTCGACTTTGATAAGCGACTGTCCCAGGCTCGAGTTCTCGATCGACTGGGCGTATTCCTTGGGCGTCGCCGTGGTGATGGCGAAAAAATATCCTTTGCCGAGTTCGGCGGCGAACGTCTGCGCCAGATCGATCCCCTGGCCGCTGCCGGCGGTGATGCCGACCATGCCGGCGACATGCGGAATGACCAGCACAACGTTGCCGGACCGGCCGACTTCGTAGAGCGCCGAGAGCAGCCGCTCCTGGGCCTCCGAAGCGGTCGCGCCCGAAACCAGCATGGCCACGTTGACGCTCACCAGACGCATGTCGCCCAATATCTTGGGCACGTCCTCCTCGACCATGCGCTGGGCCAAGGCTTCGACGATGGCATCCTTGCCGACGCCCGGCTCGCCGACCAACACGACGCTGCGGTTGCCGCCCTCGATCACGCGCAACACGGCATCGATCTCTTTCTCCCGGCCGACGACCGGCGCGATCTGGCCGTAAGCGGCGGCCCGGGTGACGTCTTGGCCGATACGGTCGAGGAACGGCGTGGCCACGGCCGTCATGGCCCGGTTCATGGCCGACTTCGGTTTGCGCCGGGCCGCCCGGACGAAACGGCGATAGCGCGAGCGCAGCAACTCTTGAATCCGGATCCACTCGACGGCGTTCTCGACTTTACGGAGTTCGGCGCCGGCATCGAGCAGGATCTCGCCGAGCTCGGCGTCGCCGCGGACCGTCACCCCGAAGAGATCGATGGCGTCGACTTGCGGACGGCGATGCGCATAGGCGTCGGCATAGGCTTCGAGCAGCACCTGCCTGGCCGCGGCCGCGAGCGTCGTCGGCGATTCGCCGGTCGGATGGCCGGCCAGAAGCTTGCCGATGCGGTCTTTGAGCGTGCCGAACTGGAGACCGAGCCGTCCGAAGAGCACGCCGACCTGGCCGGTGATCGCCAAGCCGCCGAAGAGGTGGGCCGGTGAAAGCTCGACATGCTTGAGACGCCGGGCCAGATCATAGGCATCCTCGACCGCCTTGAGCGCGGCCGCCGAATACGCCTTGGCGACGTCGATTTTTACCGATGCCGGCAAGGAACGGATGCTCTTCCACGTTTCCGGTTCCGGCGGCAAAGTCAGCGCCGACTCATCGGCGCCGAAAGCGCGATGCCGGACTGATTCATGATCGGCCGAGGCGATCACCAGGCGATAGTACGCGACGCAAGCCGCCAAAACGCCGAGCGCGAAAAAAGCGCTCGAACCTCGCGGTACGTCCCAATATTCCGTCGTCAAAACCGTTCCCGGTTCGGCGTTGAGCACGCTGAAAGCGGCGGCGATCAGCCCGCCGAAAAACAGCGCGAACAGCAACAGATTGACGACGGCGTCCGCGCCCCGCTGCAGCCGCGCCACCGTAAACTCGAAACCGTCGATGCGCTTGCCCCAATAAAGAAAGAACGGCCCGTGCGTCATGCCGAAAGCCATGCCGCGGCACTGCGGGCAGAGCTTCCTTCCTTCGTAGCCGGAACCGTTGCAGCGCGAACAGGTGAGCAAGGCCATAGGCTTACGCGCGAAGCAGACCGATGATTTGGCCGAGGAAGACCAGCACCGCCGCGGCCGGCAGCGCCAGCCAGGCGGCCATGGCGGCAAGCATCGCCAGGCTCAACATCAACAGGAGGAATGAGTAAAAAATGATCATCGTCGAGCGCAGCCAGAAGCTGATCAGCTTGCCCCAGATGTCCCGCTGGCCGAACATCGGCACGAACAGATTCTTGATCCAGACGTTGACGCCGTAATCGCGAGCCTGCTCGCGCACCAGCCCGAAACACTTGCCGGCCATGCGCAAGGCGCCCCGCGTGTACCACCACACGGGAAAAGAGGCCAAAGAGCCGAAGACGTTGGCGGCAATGATGGCGGCGGCGGACATAGCAAGGCAAGTATAGCAGGACGATATGCCTTAATAAAAGTCTAAATAGTCAGGAGGGCGCCATTCATGGCGCCCAGACTGCAGGACGGCCTGAAGGCCGTCCTCCTGATTCTTGATTGTCTTACTTTATGGCGACGGCGCTCTGGCCGACGTTGACGTACTCCACCGAAGTGACCGGCACGAGTCCGAGCTCGCCGACGCGGCGCTCGATCTCCTCCATCGACCTCGACGATGCGGCTTCGATGTTGAGCTTCTCCTGCTGGTCGCGGAGTTCGGCCACTTGGCGCTCCATCGACTTGATGACGAAACCGTTGGCGGCCGACCGGCTGTTCATCGCCAGATACGCCACGAAGAGCATCAGCGTAAAAACGAGAAAGGCGATGTTCAAAGCCAGCACCGCTCCGGGACGAAGGAACCCGGGCTGGCTGGCGGCTTGCGATTTGCGGGCGTACGCGACGGACATGTTTTTGTCTAAAGCTTTTCGATGACGCGGAGCTTGGCGCTCCGGGCCCGCGGATTGGCCGCGTTCTCTTCGTCGCTCGCGATCAAGGGCTTCTTGGTCACCGCGGCGGCGATATTTTTATCGGCGGCATCTTTGAAAAAACGTTTGACGATGCGGTCCTCGAGCGAATGAAAGCTGATGATCGCCAGACGGCCGCCGGGGGCCAGGATATCGAGATACTCGGGCAGGGCTTCCTTGAGATTGCCGAGTTCGTCGTTGACGGCGATGCGCAGCGCCTGGAACGAACGGGTCGCGAAGTGGATCTTGCCGCGGCGATATGCCGCCGGAACCGCGCCAGCGATGACGTCGACCAGGTGCAGCGTGCCGGTGATCCGGCGTTCGCGCCGCGCTTTGACGATGGCCGCGGCGATGCGCCGGGCCAAGCGTTCCTCGCCGTATTCCCAGAGGATCCGCGACAGCTCGTCGACGCTCCAGGTATTGACGACGGCGGCGGCATCCAGCTCCTGGCTGCCGTCGTAGCGCATGTCGAGCGGACCGTCGAAACGGAAGCTGAAACCGCGCCTCGGATCGTCGATCTCGATCGAAGAAAATCCGAGATCGAGAAGCGCCGCCTGAACCGGCCCGAAGTCTGGGGGGAGGACCCGCCGGACGTTTTTGTAGTTCTCGCGGACAAGCATGACGCGAGAAACGTGTCGTCTGAGCGCGCTCCGGGCCGAGTCAAGCGCCGCTTCGTCCAGGTCCAGGCCGAGGAGCCTGCCGTCGGGGGCGGTGCGGTCGAGGATGGCTGCCGAATGGCCGCCAGCCCCCACCGTACCGTCCACGGCGTTGCTGCCGGGCTTGAGCGAAAGGCGCTCGATGGTTTCTTTCAAAAGGACGGGGATGTGCGATGCCGCCATAACTACACTCCCAGTTCACCCATTTTCTCCGCGATGTCGTTCGAGTTCTTCTCGGTCTCGGCTTTGTACTTCTCCCACGCCGCCTTGTCCCAGATTTCCAAGCGGTTATAGAGGCCGGCGACGACCGCCTCTTTGCCGAGCTTGGCGTACTGACGAAGATACTCCGGGACGATCGCTCTCCCCTGTCCGTCGAGTTCGACGCCCATGGCTCCGGCGAGCATCAAGCGGGCGAAGGCGCGGGAGTTCGACTGGCTCATCGGCAGCGCGGCCAACTTGTCGGCCAGCTTCTTCCACTCGGAAGACGTAAAGACGAAGAGACAGTTATCGAGTCCCCTCGTGATCACGGCGCCCTTCTTGAGTTCCTTGCGGAACTTCATCGGGATCGCCAGGCGCCCCTTTTCGTCCACGTTGTGTTGGTATTCGCCGATGAACATGGTCGTTACAGGCGGGGAGCTGGCGGAGATAAAAAGACCGTAGCGAGGCGGGTCTCTTAAAAAATCCCCACTTATCCCCATTTCTCCCCACTACACGTATATTGTACTCCCCCTTTCGCCACCAGTCAACACTCTTCGCGGCAACGAAAAACCGCCCCTGCGGGCGGCGGCCGCGTACGGGCTCTGAAAAGATCAGATGATCCAGCGCCACATGCCGATCGTCAGCGCGGCCTGGAGACATAACCCGTAGCCGAACGGGATCTTCCAGCGGAAAAAGTTATGGTTGCGGTCGTGGAATTCATGATGCGGGCCGAAGAGCCGGCGTTTGAAGAAAATCTCCAGGCCCCAGAGGACGTCGGGCACCAGGGCTCCTATGGCCGCGGCCATGACAGACGGCACGAAGCCGTGGACGCCGAAGTCGGCGGCCAGGGCGACGGCGATCAGCGCCAAGTCCGGGACGACGAGAATCGCGAGCCGGGCGACTTGGTTGCCCTGCTTGGTCCACTCCCCGACCGCTTCGTCGCCGTGCGGAATGAAATCGGCCACGTAATGCGAAAGCCAGCCCAGCCCGAAGGCGGCGGCGGGGTGAGTTGTGCCGGAGGCGAGAAGAACGCCGACGGCGGCGTGGCCGATCAGATACATATTATTTCGGTAAAAATGCTTCGCCGCGGAGTTTACGGTGATAGCTGACGGCGAAACGATGAGCCTCGTCGCGCAGATGCTGGAGCATCGGCTTGAAAGCAAGAATCAGGCGGGCGAGCTCGTAGTCGGCCTTGTCGTAGACGAGTTCGTCCTGCTTGCGATCGAAACCCTTGGCGATGCCGACGATCGGGATCGCCAGGCCGGCGGCTTGCAAGGCGCGCTTGGCGGCATTGATCTGGCCGACGCCGCCGTCAACGAGGAGCAGATCCGGCTTGGGCCAGCCGCCCATATCTTCGCCGCGGCCGAATCGTCGGCGCAGGACTTCCTCCATCATAGCGGTATCGTTCGAGCCGCGCACGGTCTTGACGGCGAACTTGCGGTACTCGCTCTTCTTGGGCCGGCCGTCGACGAACACGACCATGCTGCCGACGGCCTCTTTGCCGCCGATGTTCGAGATGTCGTAGCCCTCGATCCGGCCGAAGATGTTGATCGAGGCGTCGAGCCGGGCATCGTCGCGCGTGAGCACCGCGATGTCGCGGATGTGTTGGAGCTGGTAGAGGCGATTGCGCAGCGTCGCCGCTTCCTCGAAGCGTTCCTCGACCGAGGCCTTTTTCATGGCGCTGCGGGTATCGCGAATGACCTCGACCCACTTGCCGTCGAAGAAGCGCATCAGGCCTCGGATGATCTTGCGATACTCGGCCGGCGCGATCTCGCCGGTGCACACGCCCGGGCACAGGCCGAGATGGCGGTAAAAGCACGGACGCTTGCGGCGGGCCACGTCGCTCGCGAGCGACGTGGCGGGCTGACAGGTCGTCCAGGGGAAGGCTTTGCGCAAAATGTCGAGCGCGGCCTCGACGGCGGCGGCCGAGCGGTACGGGCCGAAAACTTTCAGGAACTGCCGCTTGGGCATGCGGGCCAGCTCATGGCCGCGGATCAGCACCGGCCGCGGATACGGCTCGCGGGTGAACGTCAGGTAGAGAAAACTCTTGTCATCCTTCTCCATGACGTTATAGGGCGGCTGGAACTTTTTGATCAGGTTGGCCTCGAGCACCAGCGCCTCGACCGCGGTCGGCGTTTTTTGATAATCGACGCTCCGGATCTTCTTGACCATGGCGGCGATGCGGTCGTCGGCCGGACGCACGAAATACGACGACACCCGCGAACGCAGCGAGGTCGCTTTGCCGATATACAAAATCTTCCCGCGGGCGTCTTTCATCAGGTAGACGCCGGGCGCGGGCGGGAGCTTTCCTTCTTTAATGGCGACATGCTTCGGAATCGGCATAAGCTAGAGCCTAGCGCAGTTGGCTTTTCCTGTCATTATGCTTTACTGGCTGACGGAGGACATCATGGAACCTTCACAAAAGAACGGCCCCGAACCAGCTGTCGCACCGACCGCCGCCGCAGGCCCCGATCCGTTCGACCTCGGCCGCACTCTGCGCATCAGCGGCATGATCGATTGGAACGCCGCTGAAGCGCTCATCACCAACCTCGAAACGCTGGCGACCGTCTCCAATGATCCGATCCGTCTGGTGATCAATTCCCCCGGCGGACTCGTCGCTTGCGGCCTGGCGATTCATGACACGATCCTTCGGCTGCCCGTGCTCGTCACCACGGAGATCGTGGGCTGCGGCTATTCCGCCGGTGCCTTGATCGCGCAGGCCGGCCACCGTCGGCTGATGACAACCCATTCAGCGCTCCTATTGCACGAGGTGACCGAAGAGTTCAATGGCTCGGCCGGACTCTCGCATCTCCGCCGCGTCGTGACCGAAAACAAGGCGCGGCAAGGCGTCATCGAGGGCATCTTCGCCGAACGTTGCAAGCAGCCGCGCCGGGCGATCCGCTCATGGTGTCGCGACGAACGCGCGTTTGGTGCCCAGGAAGCGCTCAAGATGGGCCTGGTCGACGGCATCATTCCGCCGGCCGCCGTCCCGGAGAAAAGCCCGACGCCTCCCGCCAAGGCTTGACGCGGCGCCCGTAATAAGCTAAGGTGCAGCGTCACGAAGAGGAGGCAACCATGAATCCACCCGTCATCGCGGCAGCGGTGGCGGTGGCCATCGTTGCCCCCTTCGCCTTCGTGGCCGTACGCCACGTTCTTCGCAAAAAACGCCTGGCCGCTGCCAGACAGAAAGCCTTCCAGCGCTGCCGACAGCTGGTCCACAAGGCCCGGGCCACCACCCGAGCTAAGACCACAGCCGAGATGCGGCTAAGCGTCCGCTACATCCAGGAGCTCAAGGCCCTCTGCGCCGACTGGAAGTTCACCCTGGAAGAGATCGGCACCAATGCGCGCCAGCTCGATCAGATCATCTTCCTGACGCGCGACGCGATCCTGGCCGATCCGGAGTCGGTCGACCCCGTCGCCATCAAGTGGCGGCTCAATCCCGACGAACCGGGAACCGTCACCATCGAAGTCGATGGCGCTCCCGAGACCGAAGATCTCGAGATCGTCATCCCGCTGGACCTGCCGGGGCTG
>JACQSM010000010.1 GCA_016205965.1 Candidatus Uhrbacteria bacterium | reverse complement strand
TGAGCGTCGAGCCGCTTGCCGGGGCCGTGAACGCC
This sequence comes from Candidatus Uhrbacteria bacterium, assembly GCA_016205965.1. Classification (GTDB taxonomy): domain Bacteria; phylum Patescibacteriota; class Patescibacteriia; order SG8-24; family SG8-24; genus JACQSM01. The sequence goes on along the minus strand of JACQSM010000010.1, from coordinate 10,425 downwards.
ACCTTGTTGATGGTCGTGGCTGTGGCCACGCCGAGAACGGGGGTCACGAGCGTCGGCGAGGTGGCGAGGACAACGGAACCGGAACCGGTCGAGGCGTTACCGAGCAATGTGACGGTGCCACTGGCATCCGGGAAGGTCCAGGTGCGGGCAGCGGTCAGATCGGCGCTGGTGATCGTGCCCGAGAAGTCTCCCGTACTGCCGGTCAGCGGCGCGATGATGATCGGGTCCTTGGTCGCCGGATTGACGGTGAAGGTCGCGGTGGAAATACCGCCGTTAAAGGTTTGGGTGGCGCTCCAGGTCTGGGCAAAATTCGTACCCGCGACCGTCAAAGTCGCGTCGGGGAAGGTCCAGGTGCGAGCGGCGGTCAGATCGGCGCTGGTAATGGTGCCGTTAAAGGGGTCGTTGGCGGTCGCGGACTGCGGCAGAATCTGGATCCTGTCGGCATTGGCGTTAGTCGTGCCGAAGATGACGCTGCTGTTGGTCCCCTTCGAATTGATGCTCAAGCTGACCGCCGAGTCGCCGCCGCTCATGGTGAGGGTCGGGTTGTTGCCGGTGGCGGCGTTGGCCAAGGTAAGCTCGTTGACGGCCGAGGCGACGGTGTCGAGGATGAGCAGCTCATTGCCGTTGGCATCGCCGATCACGCCGAGATCGACGTGACGGGTGGTGCCGGCGACCGTGCCGTTGACGGTTACGGTGTCGGCGGCGGCGTCGCCGAGGATGGTGTTTCCGCCGACGGTCAGGTCGCCGCCGGTGGCCACGTTAAGATTGATCGTCGTCACGGCCAAGGCTGGCGAGACGGCGCTAAAAAGAAGGGCGGACGAAACGCCCACCGATGCCGCCAGACGCCGCATCCTCGATGAGTAAAATTGCATAGTTTACAGAGCCCGATAGGGCTGATGAGTAATTTCCGCCACAACTATAGCGCACTTCGCCCGCCGTCAACAAACTGGGTGTGGATAAACCTTTCGCTTAAATTACGTTCCGCTTGAATTATCACTCGAGAATGGGGTCGCCGATGGCGTAATTGACGAAGAAAGCGTCCGGCAAATCGTCGATCTTTTTATTCCAGTCAGAGCCATAAAGGCGCTTGGCGGCGGCTTCGGTGGCGATGTGGTGGAGCAGGCCGTTGGCGTCGACGGCGAAGACTTCGTTGGCCGTTTGTATCTTGACCATGCGGACGCCGGGACGGTAGGTGACGTTGCCGCCGAGCGGGATCTTTTGCATCGTCGCCAAGTCGAGCTCGACGACGCCGTTAAATCCCTCGTACCAGGTGTCGTGGGTCTTGCGGTTCGGGAAGACGTAGCGCTTGCCGTCGCGGCCGCAATAATAGACGGCGTCTTGGCCGATGACTTTTATGCGGGTGTCGGCGATGCAGGTGTTGAACAGCGCGTGTGGCAGATTCTTGTCAATGCCGATGGTGGCGGCGTCTTGGGTCGCATCGGCCGGGTCATAACCCACGACGGGGGTTATGATCATGGATGGCGGCGGAACTGCGGTTTTGGTGCCTTCAAAACGGAAGTCGCTGTTGCTGATATCGATAGCGGTCACCAACCCCTGGTTGACCCCCTGGACGCGCAGGCGGGCGTTGTCGGTGGTCGTGACCGAGGGAACGGTCCAAGAATAGAAGCCGTCGTTGGACTTATTATCCACGATGGTCGGCCAGGTCGCCCCGCCGTCGGTTGAATACGAAAGACGCACGTTGCCGACGGTGCCTCCGGACGTGGACCAAAAAATCTGATACGCCTGCCCTTCTTTCAACGTTTCTCCCCCATTGGGCTGGCTGATGGCCAGGAAAGGGGTGGTGTCGGTCGAATAATTCGAGGTGTCGCAGGGCGCAGTTCCCGGCGTCACCGTGACGGTCCGGGGACCGTTGAGGATGAGCTGGTTGTCCCTCGTTGTCAGCACGCGGCAGCCGGGCTGCAAGGCGTCGTTATCGAGGCTCATCGGGAAGATGCCCGGGGACCGAACGATGAAAGCCTGGCCCTCGGCCAAGGTGACCATGAAGCTGTTGGAAGCCACGACCAGGCTCTGGTACTCCGACCCGGCCATGACTTTGAGCGTCTGGCCTCCGACGACCAGGTTCGTGTCCTGGAGGTAGGTTGCGGCGGATGCCGCCGCCGGCATGAGGCCGATGAGGACGGAGAGGACGGCGACCGAAACCGGTGAGCTTTTTCGTAAAATAGTCATTCGCATAGCTATGAAAAACCCTCGACGAGGGTCTACCACTCATTTATACCACAAGGTCGTATTCTAGCTTAGCAGTAACCTCCTGTTTCAGCTCATTGATGAGCGCTTCGAGGTAGCCTTTCGCGGTAAACGCTTGTTCCATTTCATGCAAGCGCCTATCCAGATCGGCCAACATCTTCGGCCCATCGATCTCATATCGAATTTTTCGAAATTCAAACTCAAAAAAATCTTTAACGATAAGCATGGTCTCCAATCTTTCGATGCGCCGTACGAGGTTCGCCAAATATACCGTTGGGCAATCGATTAACCAGCTCGCGGCAGCCTGAATCTGCGGATCCTCGGCGCGCCGCTCATCGATTTCACGAAAAAGCCGAACTTCCGCCGCCTTTCGAATTTTATCGCCGGTCATAAAATACGAGGCTTAGTGTTTTAATGGCTGCACTGTAGCATGAGGTATTGAGGGATATGGAAGAGGACTTTTTCATGCAGTTCTGCAGGCCGATGAATGGTTGTGCATAACGGAAAAGCCGCATTTTTTGATGCGGCTTTTTTGATCGATCGGCTGAATCAATAGTCGGCCTACTAAGCAACAGGGCTCCGAATTGACTCTATACGGTGAACAAATATACTGTCGGCGCTATGAACATGTTCGACTCATGGAGCACTGAAAAGTGTATAGAGTACGCTGCGACGACCCCTGAAGGGCAAACCTTCGAAAGAAAACGAGCAGCTGCGGATGTTTATGACATCGCAAACTTGGTAATCGCATTCGCTAACGCAGATGGCGGTATCATTGCCATAGGCGTCGAAGACGATGGTAAAATTTCCGGTTTCACTCGTTCAGGTGAAAAAGCAGCGATATTTCGAAAGAACGTTGCCGAGCTTATTGAGCCGCCCGTGAGGTACGAAATTATGGAGGTGCCCTGCATCAACGCGTCCGGTAATACGGACTTCATCTTGCTTATCGAAGTTGAGCGCGGTGTCTCTACGCACTTAAACACGCGCGATGAATGTTTTTTACGCGTCGAGAACACGACGAACAAATTGACGTTCGAGGAGAGGAAAGAGCTTGAGTATGACAAGGACGAGGCGCGGTATGAGAGTCGCGTAATCGCAGGATCGGGTCTTGTCGATATCGATGCTGACACCCTCACCCCGCTCAATGAAACTCTTCATTACACGGATTCTTTGCGGACACTCCGCGCGATGCATCTCATCGAAGAGAAGGATGGATCGATCTTTTTGACGGTTGCCGGCCTGCTCCTCTTCGGAAGCAACCCGCAGACAAAGCTGCCCAAGAGCACAATTCGCATTCTCCGTTACGAGGGTAAAAAAATGGAAACCGGTGAACGACTGAATATCGTCAAAGATAAGGTATTCGATGGCAACCTGCTACAACAGGTGAGTCGCGCGTCCGCCCTCATTCAGTCTTTGCTGCGCGAGTTTTCGAGTCTCGACATTGCTACGGGAAAATTCACAGCGGTACTGGAATACCCAAGGGCCGCATGGCTGGAAGCTATCGTGAACGCCATCGTTCATCGCTCATATAGCTTGGGCGGCGCTGGCATCGAAGTAAAAATCTTTGACGACCGATTCGAAGTGCATAGTCCAGGCAACCTTCCTCACTCCATAAGAGTCGAAAACATCCGAAGCACTCACTGTTCCCGCAACCCAAATATCGTTAACGTCTTCCATCGCCTGGGGATCGTGCGGGAGCTCGGGGAGGGTATGGATAGGATGTTCGACGAGATGAAAGCCGCCGGGCTTCCCGAGCCCATCATTGAAGCCTGGTCGGGTCGTGGCTGGGTCACGGTGACTCTTTTTAACGACATCGAGCACAGAAGACCTTGGGTGCTGGATGTTCAGAAGGTCGATATTATTGAACTGAAGAATCAAGCGGTAGACAAGGAGGAGCTCCAGATCATCAATTTAGCTGTGGCCAACGGGGGAAGAATCACCACCGTGGAATGCATGGGTCTTCTGGAAATAACTAGGCCAACAGCCATAGAAAAACTTCGTGCCCTGGCTGCAAAAGCCATCCTTATCGAAGTGAGAGAGTCGTCAACTGATCCTGGCGCCTTCTTCGCGATCGATAAGAAATATTTGCTGAAATAAGCGTAATTTTATAGCTACTTTATAGCTACTTTATAGCTACTTATCCACAGTGAATAAAGCCGGGGAACTTATCAACAATCGGCATGTCTGGTTTTGCTTTAATCACGGAGCCCGCAGGCCGGCCTAAAGGCCAGCCTCCTAATAACCCTCAACGGACAACGCAAACCCCCGCCGTGAGGCGGGGGTTTGGTCATCCATCTCCCGAATGAGCGGGAAGAAGGAAGGCGGGATAGCCGACTGGTCTTTATCACCAGCCAGGTCCCTGGGACGTTACTTAGACAGTGTCTGTCCGTCCGTCGGCGTCGACTTCACGTACTTGCCCGTGGCCCAGTCGGTAGAGCTACCAGCGTAGGCGGCGGTGTGCGCGGAAGACGAGTTGTCGGACCAGACGAGCACGCCCGGATCGGTCGTGAGCTTGGCCTTAGCCGGACCAGTGGCCGCGGTGACGGCGCCGTATTCGGCAGCGGCGTCGGAACCCAGGTTCACGGAGACCGAGGCGGAACCGGACGGGATGGCGCCGAGCGTCAGGCGCAAGTCGTACGTCTTGGACGTACCGGCAGCCACGACTTCCTCACCGGTCGCACCGGTTCCGAAGTCAGTGTACACCGTACAAGCAGTCGCAGCGGCGTTGCACGAGCCATCAAGTGCGGCGGTACCAGCCAGGTTCGTGCCATCGCCGACACGGCGGATGGACGAGGTGGCGGTAACGGCGACGGTGATGAGCGTGGTCTTGGAGAGCGTGAAGGTGAGCGCCTTGAGGGCGACATCGCCAGCAGCGTCAGCCGAGACCGTGAAGCGCTGGACGACAGCATCACCGGCGGAGAGGACCGAGGTCGGCAGCGCAACGAGGCTGACGGTCGGCTTGCTCTTCACGAGATGCTTGGCGTTACCCACCTTGTCAGAACTGATCGACGTGATGATCGTCGAGGAACCGGCGGAGGTGCCGCGGAATTCGGTGTCGGTCGTATTCTTCAACGTGACAACCACGTTGGAGCCGATGGCGGCACCGGAAGAACCGACCGAGTTCAGGTTGCCCTTCACGGTGAACGTCTTGTTGCCATCCTTGGGGATGACGAAGCCGGTCATTCCGGTGAAGAATGCCTGACCAAGACCATCGACGGCGGACGGGCCACCGACGAGGGTGGAACCGTCGTAGATCGACAGGCTGGTGACGCCGGTCGGAGCGGTAGCGACCCGGAGGAGGGCCTTGGTCATCTTGAGTTCCTCATTGGTCGCGGAGACCTTGAACTTGCCAAGGACCGCGTTCGAGGAACCGCCAATGACGAGACCGGCCTCGGACTCGGTGTCATCCGGAGCCAAGACGACGGCGACGGTGCCAGCGGCGGCAATCGTCATGCGGGTACCCGCATCAACCGTAGTCTGGTTCAAGAGGCCTGTAGTGAGCGGAGTGACGGAGTTGCCGTCCGGATCGGTGGCGCTGATGTCGGACGTGGTGCAGACGTCGGCTGCGTTGTCGCAGGTGCCGGCGGCGCCACCACCATCAGTCACTTCAGTCCGGTTCGCGAGGTCGATCTTGATGCGATCGGAACTTGCTGCGACCGAAGCGATCGAAGCCGCGAAGTTAGCCGAGAGCGTGAGGGTCACGGTCTGACCTTTCGCGATGACGAGGTTCATGTTGTCGAACGTCATGACGCCGCCAGTGCCCGAAGTCGGCGACTTGGTCGTGCTGATCTGAGTCGTGCCGTTCCAGAGCTTGGCAGTCAACACCTGGTCGCTCGCGGTAGCGGTCGTGTCCGAGCCCTTGGTGAAGGTGCCCGAGGTGTCGGAGTCGACATAGGCGGTGAGAGTCAGGGTGCTGACTTTGACGTCAGTCGCGTCACCCGCCTTGAGAGAGAGACCGAAGATGTTCGCGTTCTGCGTGCCCTGAATGTAGGTCTGCGAGACCGGAGACGAGGCCAGCGAGTACGTGAGAGTCGGGCTCTTCAAGTTGTGGGTGTTGCCAGCAGTATCCGCATCCGGAACATAGTCCGCGGCGGCGAGATCCTGGCTGGAGTCGAGGTTACGGATGGCGCTCGAGAGTGCGCTGAACTTCTTCAGCGTAACCTTGACGGTGGTCAGGTTCTGACCGCCGGTGAGCGTGGCGTCGTTGGCGACGTCAGCCGTCACCTTGAAGGTGCGGGCTTGGCCCGGGGCCAGGCTGAACACCTCGGTGAAGTCGAGCGTGGAGGCGTTGTTACCAGCAGCGTAGCCGGTGCCGTTCACGGAGTCCTTGGGACCCATGACGGTGGCGCCGGAGGCGACGTCAACAACTTTGATGTCGGTGAGGCGGGGCGAGGTGGTTGCACCGTCGTCGAGGTCACCATTGCCATCAACCACGAGCTGCATCTTGCGAACCTCGAGGTTCGAACCGGCAGCCATGGTGAAGTTGAAGAGTTCAACATCCTTGCTGTTGGAACCGATATCCTTCGCGGCCGGGCCGTTGAAGGTGACGGTGAGCTGACCGGCGTCGACAGTGCTGTAGGAGCACTTGCCGGCAGCCGAGGTACAGGTCGTGCCGTCGTAGCCGGAGCCGCCGTTGGTCGTAACCGAGACGCCGGCGTTATAGGTCTTACCCATGGCCAGAACGTCGGTGGTCTGATCAACGTAGAACTTCACGGTTTCAGCCGAGCGAGCCGAGCCGGCGAGATCGGCGAAGACCTCGAAGGTCTTGGTGTTGCCTTTCTCGATGAGCATCGGGGTGGCCAGGACGAAGACGGCGAGATCCTTGCCGTTAAGCGTGGAAACCGTCGCGAGCGTCGAACCGGCCTGCTTCAGGACGAAGTTGGAATACTTGTCCCGGCTGACCGAACCGCCGTGATAGAGGGCGATCTTGGCGAAGTCGATGTCCTCGCTGGCACCGGCCTGGAGCTGGAATTCGGCGACTTTGGCGCCGAGCTGGCCAGCCTTGGGGTTGGTGATGGTGCCGGACTTGTTGACGGTCACGCTGCCAGCGGAAGCGTTGGAGATCGTCCAAGTCGGACCGGCGAGCGGGATGCCAGAGGCGGTCGTCGTACCGGCCTTGAGGTCGGTGAGCGAGAACGCGTGCTGGTTGGCAGCCAGAGCACCGGCGGCGAAGTCGACGCCGACCCAAACGCTCTTCATTTCGCCAGCGGCGAGCGCGAGGTTGAGGCCGGAGAACGACGCGTCGTGGGTGGTGCTGTTGAAGGTGCGACCCGTGGTCAAGCGATCATTGCCCGCGTAGACGTACGCGTTGGCGATGTCGGCAGTGACACCGTTACCGGAGCGATGGACGGTGAGCGAGTCAACCGTCATCGAGGTCGAGCCGTTATTCTTAACGCTGACCTTGAGGACGTTAACCGCAGTGGCTCCCTTAGGGAGCGATCCGCCCATCGGCTGGTCGGAGGTCAAAGAGGCGGCGAGGGAACCCGTGCCAGCCTGACCGACGAGACCCTTGTCATCGTTGATCGAAGTGGCCTGGGACGATTCACCGGCCGGGCTGAAATCACCGGATGAGGTGATGTCGGTGCCGGTCTTGTAGTTGGTGAAGAAGGCGTCCGGTACGTCGTCGATCTTGGTGTTCCAGGCGGAACCATAGAGAGCGACGGCGACGGCCTCCGAGGTGACCCAGCGGAGGGCGCCACCCTTACCCACGGCGTACACCTTGGGGTCGGTGGTGATCTTGACCATCTTGGCACCCGGCTTGTAGGTGACGTTGCCGCCAATGCCGAGGGCGGTCAGTTCGGCCGGGGTGATGGTGACGACCTGGCTGAAATCGGCATACCAGGTCTTGTAGGTCTTCTCGTTAGGGAAGACGTAGCGCTTGCCGTCGCCACCGACGTAATAGACGGCGGCCGACAGCGTCGGCGACTTGACCAGCGTTCCCGCGGCCGGAGCTGCCTTCGCGGTGAGCGGGGCGAGCAATGCGGCGAGACCGACTGACCAGGCGATCGTCGCCGTGACGACGGTCACGGTAAACGCTTTCCTGCTCATTCGTAAAACTTCACTCATATTGAATCTATTGTGGGGCTCCGTTCCGCGGTCGCGGCTAATGCCGCGTTACCCGGAGGGAGGATTTTTAACGCTTGGCGATCGAAGCCCTGCTTCCAGGACACGATCTCGACCTTAGGCCAAGGCGCGGTCTGACACTAAAGATTGTCGCGTCGACACGCCGTTGCCGGCGGCCCATGCGACAATCTAACGACTGCCAGATCCGGCAGCGTCGTCCGCTTGGACGGGCGATGCTGTCGGGGCTGGAGCTTGTTCGGTTTTTGCTTCGGTTTCGGGCGCCGGAGCCTCTTCGGCTTCGGTTTCCTTGGTCAGTTCGGCGATCTCGCCGATCTTCAACAGGGCGGCCTGATAGTCGTTCTTCTTCAAGAACGCCTTGGCCTCGGCGATGGCGGCTTTGGCTTTGGTGCTGTTGGTTTGGGTTGTTCCGGATTGGCCGTTGGCGATCTTGGCCTCGGCTTCCTTGAGACGATCCTCGAACTTGGTGACCAGGACGTTCTGGGGCGCCTGAAGATCGCCGGCCAGATGCTTCTCGACGATGACGGCGATGGCTTTGATGCTGGCGCCGTCGACCATGTCGATGGCGGCGGCGATCGACGATTTGGTGGCGGTTGGCAGGGTGTGGCCAGCCTTGCGCAACATGCCCTGGTAGACGTCGAACTTGCGCTCGAGGAGCTTGGCGACTTCGATGACGCCCTCGGGGTCGCTGTTGCGGAGTGCTTCGAGACCCTGCTCGAGAGCGGCGACCTCTTGGGTGAAGGCAGCGACGGCATTGGCGGCTAATGTTTCGTTTGTGGCCGTAGCCTCGGCCAGACGAGCGATCTCTTCGGCCCGGCGGTCGGCGAATTCAACGTGCAGGCGGGCGCGATAGTCGTCGTTGGGGGCCAGGGTGAGCTGGACCTTTTCGGTGGCCATCTTGACTTTGTAGAAGACCTCGCCCGGGAGCGCGTCGCGGTAGGCCTGGACCGAGGCCAGACCGCCGCCCAGGACGGTGCCGAGCACCAGCACGAAGACGCCGACGGTGCGGGCGGCCATGGCCAGGGCCTCGACCGGCACGAACAAACGCAAAACGTGACGGAGCTTTTCCGCGAAGTTGGCCGGCTGCGGGTCCATGGTGTTGCGGACCTGCATCAGGAGGATGTCGCGATTTTGCGAAACCCAAGCTTCGCGCGGCGCGCCGCCACGTCGTTCGTTACGAGTCTGGGTGAGGATTTTTTTGAGCGTTTTGGGATTCATGGTTGATGGCGTCGGCCAGGGCCCGCATGGCTCGATGAAGGAGCACACGGACGTTGGCGGCCGACTTGCCTAGGGTGGCGGCGATCTCGTTGGCCGAGAGTTCGTCGAGGTACTTGAGGACGATGACTTCGCGATACTCGTCTTTGAGTCCGCGGAGCTTGGCGATGACCTGCTCGGCGTCGTGGCTGGTTTCGATGTCTTTGAGCAGTTTTTCGCTGCCGACATCGGTCAGGATGTTGCCACGATCGTCTTCGAGCGGCAGCTCCGTCTGGGCTTTGCGGTAATGGTCGATGACCGTTGATCGGGCGACGCTATAGAGGAGCGCCTGAAGGCTCTGGACCTCGCGGTTTTCCTTGAGGTACTGCCAGGCCTTGAGGAAGGTCTCGGAAGTGAGGTCTTCCGCCTGTTCCGTCGAGGGAACCTTGAAGTAGATGAACCTGTAGATCGGCTTTACGTAGGCATCGTAAATCTGGCCGAATGCGTCAGGATCCTTCTTGGCTCGAATCCGAAACAGGAGGAATTTTTCTTTTAAGATACTGCGCATGACATTAGACGTATAACGGGGGAAATCGTTACAGCACTTGCGAGGAATATAACAGATTAAGGCTGGTTTGGGAAGATGATTAGGGGTGGAAAAGATTGTTGGGCTTGACAAACGTGGCGTTTGTCTACAATAATGTAGACAAATAGAGGCTATTCATCTCAAGGAGCTATGATCATCAGGGTATCGATTTCAGAGGCCGCTCGCCTTTTCGGGATTTCCTCCCGGACGATTCGGCGCGCCTTGACCGACGGCGAAATAACCTACGTGGTGGTGCGCGGCCGCTACAAACTGAATTTCGAAAGTCTGGTACGGTGGTCACAGGTGCGGCCGACGGTCCGCAACAAACTGGCCTCGCAGGGCATCGGCCAGTTCGTCGA
>JACQSM010000091.1 GCA_016205965.1 Candidatus Uhrbacteria bacterium | reverse complement strand
GCGGGTTCGACGAGGTCGTACGCTGGTCGATGGCGATGGTCGGCGAGAGGCCGTGGATTTCGTCGACGTCGGGTTTGTCTTGGAGTTCGAGAAATTGGCGCGCGTACGAGGACAGGCTCTCCATGTAGCGGCGCTGGCCCTCGGCATAGATGGTGTCGAAAGCGAGCGAAGACTTGCCGGAACCCGAGAGGCCCGTCATGACGACGAACTTCCCCTTGGGCACCTCGATGTCGATGTTCTTGAGGTTGTGGACGCGGGCGCCCTTGATGACGATGGCGTTGGAGGTTGGCATCGCGAGTAGTGTTCGTTCGAAGCCTAACACTTCGAGACACGAGGATGGGTGCCACTCTACCGGACGGTCGCAGTTATGGCAAGAGTGAAATCATCAGTTCGGGAGACAGCGGTTGCTGACGCAGCGCAATCCGGTGACGCAGTTGGTGTTGTTCTTGCACAATGATCCCGTGGCGCCCGAGACGCAGTACTTGGCGCCGGTAATCCCGCTCATCCAGTCGACGCTGACGCAAGGACTTCCAGGTTCGTTGTTCTCATTGCGCTTGCAGTCAAGATTGTCGTCGCAGCGCGATCCGACGCTGCCGTCGCCGCAGATGCTGCGTGATTCAATGCAGATTTTGGTGGCGCATTCATCATTGGTCGAGCAGGGCGAGCCCGACGATCCGTCGGTGCAGAAATTGTGGCCCAGGGTGATATGGACGCATTTTCCACCTTTGCCGTCACAATCGCCGTCGTTGCTGCAGCCGGTGTCGCGTCCCGTGCCGGTCGGCAGACAGATGTTGTCGGTGCAGGAGAGTCCCGCATCGGTCCGGCATTGGCTGTTGCTGTCGCAGCTGCTGAATTTCTCTCCCGGGGTGCAGACGTTGGTGAACGTCCCGCTGGTGCTGCATTTATATCCCGATTTGCACTCGGCGGTGCTGTTGCAGGGCGAGCCGACCTCGCCGGAAGTGCAGATATTGCCGTAGCTGGTGTTGCAGATGCCGGTGGCGCAATCGGACTTGGCGTCGCAGTGGGCGCCGACCTGGCCGTTGGTGCACTTCGACTGGCCGCAGAAGCCGCCGCAACAGGCGGGGTTCGAGCCCGAGGGCGAGCAGTCCCCACCATCGACAGTGCATCCCCAACAGACGAAGGACGGCTTCGGCGCCGAGGAGTCGGCGGCCGCCTGGTCTTTGTTGCAGCGCTCATCGGCGGCGGTGATTTTTGCACTGACCTCGCGGCAATTGAAGCCGACGCTGGTGCCGCACGCCTTGCCGCAGCCCTTGCCAGTGCATTCGGCGACCGCCTGCTGGATTTTTTGCGGGTCAGTCGTCACCGCCGACGGATCGCATGGGTTTGTCGGCGGCTTGGATCCCTCGGGAATCGGCAGCACACCATAGGTCTGGCCGCATGGAAAACAGTTCTCGGTCGCCAGGCAGCGGACGAACTCCTGCCGCTTGATCATCGGCAAGCGCGGCAGCTGCAATTTCACCAAGTCGGGGTTGATGGTGTTCAAAATGAGATAGGCCGCGAGCGTCAAAAACAATCCGACAAGAGCATCGACGATCCGCTCCTTGCCCTGCGTTACCCGCCCGGCATCGCCGCCGGCGGTCAGATATTGAAACCCGCCGATCATCATGATGACAGCGGCGATGATGCCGGCGACCGAGACCGAATAGCGATAGACCGTGACCACATAGGTTCCGAGGTCGACTACGCTGGTCGTCGAGCCGATGCTGATGGTCAGATTGATCGGTTTGTTTTTCGCATAACAAAAACCCTTGCCGGCGCCGCAAATCGCCATGATATTCGCGTCTGTCGAAGAGTCCGCATAGTCCCCATCTACTTCCTTCTGTTCACAACCCAGCTTGGTGAAACAAGACCCCCGCCCCGCCGCCTGGGCATGGACGACCGCCGCCGGCAAAAGCAACGCCGCTTGGAATCCGACGAGAAGCGCGACCGCTCCCGCCCGCCTGACAATCGCATTGGAAAATCGGCTGGTCATACGCGATCACTGTAACAGTTTCTCGATCAGCTGTTCAAAGACGTCGCGCGGCACGTCGCCCTCGAGAATCTGTCCGTTCAAAAAAAACGTCGGTGTCCCGCGCACGCCGGCGTCGATACCTTGGGTCAGGTCGGCGACGACCTCATCCTTATATCTGTTCTCGGCCAGGCATTTTTCGAAGGCGGCTTTGTCGAGCCCGGCCTCGGCGGCATAGCGGACCAGATCGCCATAGCCGAGCGCGGTCGAGCCATAGAGCCGGTCATGGTAAGCCCAGAACTTTCCTTGGGCGTCGGCGCACTCCGAGGCGACCGCGGCCGTCTCGGCTCGGGCGTGGATCGTCGACAGCGGAAAGTCGCGATAGATGAAACGGACGCGGTCGCCGTACTTGGCCATGAGCGAGCGCACCGTCGGCGCCGACGCCCGCGAATACGGGCATTCGAAGTCGGCGAACTCGACGATGGTCAGCTTGGCATCAGCCGGGCCGAACGACGGATCGTCGGCCGTCTCGATCGCGGCCCGATCGACGAGCGGAAGACCGGCGCCGTTCGGCGCCGCGGCCGTGAAGCGTTCGGTGAACTGCGGCAGATGGACGATCTCGCCCCGGCGGATCTTGTCGTAGTAAAACCAGACGCGCCAGCCGATGAAGATCGTCGCGGCCATCAGGGCCAGGAATACCAACCAGCCAATGGCGGCGCGGACCGGATGTCGGGGTTCCGAAGATGAGTCGGGCATGAGGATAGTATAACTGGAGGGTGGCCTTTAGGCCACCGGCGGCGGACGTCATAACGGCATGAACGCAATGCCCTTTACCGACCACTAACGCGGGTGGCCTAAAGGCCACCCTCCGAAACCACCATCCGAGCATTTATGCTTTCCGCATTGACACTCAATTGCCGCCATGCTATCCTACCTTCAGTTTCTCACTCGCCACTGCCATGCAATTCTATCTGAACGTAGCGCAAATCGCCGTATCCGCCCTGCTCATCGCGACTATTCTGATGCAAGCCAGAGGCTCCGGTTTGTCGGCCGCTTTCGGCGGCGAAGGCAACGTCTATCGAACCAAACGCGGCCTCGAAAAGCTGCTCTTCCGCTCATCCATCGTGCTGGCGGCGCTCTTCTTCGGCCTGGCTCTGGCCGATGTGATCCTGGTCTAAGGATAAGGACCTCTCCCGATGTTCAATCGATTGCGTACCTTGTTCAGCCGAAAATCCGCGGCCCGGCAAGAAAACGTCGCGGCCATGGACCGCAAGCTCGTGCAGCGCATGAGCGATAAGCGGCTGCCTTCGGCGGCGCAACTCAAACATCTGCCGAGATATCTGTCACCGAAAGAAAAAACCGTGCTCCGCGCTTTAGGCGCGGTCGCAGTCATATCCGCGGCCGCCATCGGCCTGAAATTCGCCGGCGCCCATCTGACCAGGGTGCCCGCGACCGGCGGCGAGTATGCCGAAGCCGTGGTCGGCGCCCCTCGGACCATCAACCCGGTGATGTCCGTCTCGAACGACGTCGACCTCGACATCGGCAAACTCGTCTACTCCGGCCTGATGCGGACCAACGGCAAGGGCGAGCTGATCCCCGACTTGGCGGCGTCCTACGAGACGTCGGCCGACGGAAAAACGACGACCTTCCGCCTTCGCGACGGCATCGAATGGCATGACGGGCACCCGTTTACGTCCAAAGACGTCGTCACGACCATCGACCGCATTAAAGATCCGCAGACCAAGAGTCCGTGGGCGGCCCAGTTCAAAAACGTCAGCGCGGCCGCGCCGGACGATCACGCCATCGTCTTCACCCTGAACGAGCCGTTCGCGCCGTTCCTGTCGACCCTGACCGTCGGCGTCCTGCCCGATCATCTCTGGTCAGACATCCTGCCCGAGAACACCGGCCGGGCCGAACTCAACACCAAGCCGGTCGGCACCGGACCGTTCAAATTCAAGAGCTTCACCAAGGACAAAAAGGGCGCCATCCGCTCGTACTCGCTGTCGCGCAACGATCGCTTCTACGGCGAGCGGCCGCACCTCGAAACCGTCACTTTCAAATTCTCGACCGACTTCTCGACGGCGGTGAACGCCCTGCTCGAAAAGCAGGTTGACGGATTGAGCTTCCTTCCTCTAGAATTCCGCGATACCGTTGAGAAGCGCCGGAGCGTCAAAATGCACACGCTCCAGCTGCCGCAATACACGGCCGTTTTCTTCAATCAGCGGAAGAATCCCCTGCTCTCTTCGAAAGACATCCGAAAAGCGCTCGCGCTCGTCATAGACCGCGAGGCGATGGTTCGGACGGCCCTCGAAGGGAACGCGGTCGCCGCCTACGGACCGATTCTCCCCGGATATCTCGGATTCGACTCCGACATCAAAGCCGCCGGCCCCGATCTGGCCGCAGCCGCCCAGCTTCTCGACAAAGAGGGCTGGAAGCTCGACGAGGACGGCATGCGCCGCAAGGCGCCGCCGACCGTCGCCGGATCCAAAAGCAAAAAACCGGTCGAGCCACCGCCCAAGCAGGAGCTCAAGATCACTCTGACCACGGTCGATACCAAAGAGAATATCGCCGTCGCCCAGATGATCGAAAAAAGCTGGGAAAGCATCGGCGTCCAGACCGAACTGCAGATCGTGCCGTCTTCGAAGATCCACAAGGATCATCTCCGGCCGCGCGAATACGAAGCCCTGCTCTACGGCGAGATCCTTGGCCCAGATCCGGATCCGTACCCCTTCTGGCACTCGAGCCAAAACCACGAAACCGGCCTTAATCTGGCGCTGTACTCGAACCGCAAGGTCGACGAGCTGCTCGAGAAGGCGCGAACCTCGCTCAAATCCGAAGAGCGCGCCGCCCTCTACGGCGAGTTCCAAAAAACGGTCATCGACGACCTGCCGGCGATCTTCCTGTACAGCCCGAACTTCACCTATGTGGTCAGCCGCGGCGTCAAAGGCGTGGAAGAAGCCCGGATTTTCACCCCGGCCGACCGCTTCGCCGAGATTTCCAAGTGGTACATGAAAACCAAACAGGCCTGGAGGTAGGTTAAAGCAAGACAATAATTGTGGCGGGATGATTTTTCACTTCATGCAAGAAGGTGCGACGAAGGCGTAGTAGAACTACGCCGAGACGCACCGACGAAGCAGGAAGAGAAAAAGCGCCCGCCCGTCCATCGATTGAAAACCCAGGCTGCGGTGGCGAAACTGGCAGACGCACTAGCTTCAGGAGCTAGCGGAGGCAACTCCATGAGGGTTCAAGTCCCTCCCGCAGCACCAAGGAATTGGC
>JACQSM010000088.1 GCA_016205965.1 Candidatus Uhrbacteria bacterium | reverse complement strand
TCGGCCCAGTTGTAGATCCATTCGGCGTTGATCCGGTCGACGTTGACGCAGCCGTGGCTCATCGGGCGGCCGAAATTCTTGTGCCAGTAAGCGTAATGGATGTAGATGCCCGGCTGGAAACGGAGGTTCCAGGGAACGTCGCCGAAGTCGTATCCCGGACCGCGGTAGCGGACCTTGTACGGTTTGGCCATGACCGCGAACGTCCCGCGTGGCGTCGAGTCCTTGAGGCCGGACGAGATCAGGAACGTCCGGACCATGGCGCCGCGTTCATAGGCGCGCAGCCGCTGCTCGGAAAGATCGACCTCGATGTATTTGGAGTACTTGGCCTTGGCCGTATCGGATCCCTGCGGCACGGCGACGAAGGCGACTGGGCCTGTGCCGGCGAGCGGACCGCCGGCCAGCGCCAAGCCGGTTCGCATGGCCGTGTCATGGCTGTAAAATTGCGCCCGAACCTTGCCCTTGCGATCGAAGATGCGGACTTGGGGACCGCCGCCGGACGATGGCGCGGCCAGAATTTTCGCGACGCCGTCGCGATTGACGTCGACGGCGGCCAAAGAAACGCCGCCGGAAAATTTTTCTCCGAAACTCTTGAACGACGTCCGCAGCGCGAACGTCAGGCCGTCGAAAACCTTGACCGTGCCGTCGCTGTCGGCGAGCGCGGCCATGATCTCGACCTTGCCGTCGCCGTCGAGGTCGCCGGCGGCGATGGTTATGCCGCGGTGGTCTTTCTTTTCGAAGGCGTAAAACTGGCCTTTCACCTCGCCCTCATCGTTGAAAATCCGGATCTGCGGGCCGCCGCCTCGACCGGCGCCGGTGATGATCTCGGCCCGGCCGTCGCCATCCGTGTCGCCGGCCGCGACGGAGACGCCGCCGCGGAACAATTGGCCGTAGGGGGTGATGCCGGACGAGGAGCCGGTGACGGCGCCGGTGCGGTCGAAGATCATCACCCGGCCGACGACGCCCGGGCCGGTGCCGACGACGATATCGACGGCGCCGTCGCCGTTGGTGTCGCCGGCGGCGACGCGGACGCCGCTCGTCATGCCGGAATCAAAAGCGTCGAACGATTGGATGGCCGAGCCGTCGGTTCGAAGCATGGTCACGCGCGGGGCCAAACCCGGGCCGGCGCCGACGATGATCTCGGCCACGCCGTCATTGCCGAAGTCAGCCATGGCCACCGATGAACCCGGGGCCAGCGCCTCCGGTTGGATGCGTCGCACCGGGACCGGCATCTTGCCGTCGGCGCCAAACGACCACACCGCGCTCTCATAGGCGGCCGCGGGCGGTTCCGATGCGGCCGCCGCCGGAAACGGCATCGCTGCCAACAAGGCAATGAGCGCGATCAAGCGTTTCATAACGGAAATTCGAGCGCCCCGCGGCGAATCGCCTCCCCGAGTTCGGGCGCGCTCCAGCCGGCGAGCGCCTTCAAAAAGGCGGCCCGCTCGGCGGCGTCCAAGGTTCGGACCTGACTCCGCACGCTCTTGATTGGCAGCAGATAAAACCTGCGGCTGCCGTTTTCGAGTGCCAAGAGCACGCCCAAGCCTTCCTGGGTAGCTTTCGAAAAATATTGGTCGAAGACGAAATTGCCGAGCGAGTAGAAGATCGGCCGGCCTTTGTAAACGTCGATGCTCTCGACGACGTGCGGATGATGGCTGATGACGGCATCGGCGCCGGCGTCGATCGCAGCTTCGGACAACGTGCGCTGGCGATCGTTCGGCGTGTGCACGTACTCGACGCCGGCGTGGAACGACACCAGCACGATGTCGGCCGTCTTCCTGGCCTCGGCGACCGCCAGGACCATGGCCTTACCATCGATGCGCCGAGTCACGTCCTGAAAACCGATGAAAGCGATCTTGGTGCCGCGGACTTCGACCGTGGTCGCATTGGCGCCGACCTCGGATTTGGCTTCGCCGAAAGTGACCAGATTCTTATCCGAGAGCGCCCGACGCGTGTCCTCGGCGCCCCTCGCGCCCTGGTCATAGGCATGATTGTTGGCCAGATCGAGAACGTCGAAACCGAGCCGGGCCAAGAGCGCGGCCCGCGACGGCGCGAAATGAAAAACCATCCGGTTCGACGGCTGGTTGTCGCGCTCGGTCACCGGGCCTTCGAGGTTGGCGACCGTCAGATCGGCGAGCGGCAGCGCCGTTTTCACGGCCGCATAAGGATACTCCTCGCCGTTCTTCTCCATCATCGCGTGGACGTTGCGGCTCATCATGATGTCGCCGAAGCTCATGACGGTAATCACGTCGCCTGTTCCCTCGGCGCCTGGCACCAAAGGGACAAGTGAGCCTCCGAAAAAGCGCACCAGCTGCTCTTCTCTTGCTCGACCGTCGGGCAGTGCCGGAGCCGGCTCCGCTTCCTGACGCGGACCGATGCGCACCGGCATGCCGGCGGACGCGACTTCAAAAGGCGGCTGGGCCGCCCGGAATACGAACGCAGCCGCGACAAACACGGCTAAACAGAGCAAGCGCATGCCGTCTGGAACGGAGCGATGCATATGACGGCATTGTAACAGCGACGGCAGCCGTTACCAAGTTGACTTTGCCGGGCGCTCTCCTATAATGGCGGCACTGCATCTTGCAGACGGCCCTGTACCAGGGCGTGGAGGCTTCAATGAAAGTCGTCGCGGTCATTGGCAAGTACTTCGGAACCTACCCGGAGATCGACAAGCACATCTTCCTGGCCCGCCAGCTCGCCCGGATGGTCTGGGACATGGGCGGCTTCGGGGTGTTCACGCCCCACCTCAACACCGCCCACTTCGAGGCGCTGACCAAGGTCAACGAACCGACCTATCAGGAGTTCGACCGGCTGGTGCTCGAACGTCTGGTCGACGGCGCCATCGTCCTGCCCAACTGGCGGGCATCGAGCGGATCACGGAAAGAGATCGCCTACATGAACCTCCTCAACAAGCCGGTGTTCGACGACTTGGCGACGATGGTGATGTGGCGCGACGGAGCCGACGCTCATCTATTCCGCGGCGTACAAAACGTCGACGGCGTCAAGTATTGGATCACGGGTTCCTCCGGCGTGCAGAAGCCGCCGCTTTCCTTGGGCGTCGGCACCGACATCGACAAGCTCCTGAACTATTGAGGCCACCGCCTCTTTTTTGTTTCACGATTGCCTCCGCGCTATCACAATGCTATTTTGCCCATACCGGCCCGTAGCTCAATGGTAGAGCGCCGCCCTTATAAGACGGTGGTCGATGGTTCGATCCCATCCGGGCCGACCACTTTCAAAACTCGCATGAAAAAATTTAAAGTCGAACAAAAAGATGCCGGCAGCCGCCTCGATATTTTTTTAACAGCGCATCTTAAAGGCGTTTCCAGGAGCCGCATCCAAAAAACGATCAAAGGTGGCCAGGTGACCGTCAACGGCAAACCCGTGACGCCGCATTTGGCGATGGAAGAAAACGACCTCGTCGTCCTGGCCGAAATGCCGGCGGCCTCGACCAAAAAAATGAAGATGCGGCCGCGGGCCGACATCGCCCTGGACGTCGTCTACGAAGACGACGACGTGGCCGTCGTCAACAAGCCTTCGGGACTCTTGGTTCATCCGAGCCCGCAAAACGAAGAAGAAACTCTGGCCCACGCCCTCCTGGCCCGCTGGCCGAAGATCGCCAAGGTCGGCGAATCGACCGAACGTCCCGGCATCGTCCATCGTCTCGACAAAGAAGCCTCAGGCCTCCTGGTCGTCGCCAAGAATAAAAAAGCCTACGAGAACCTCAAGGCACAATTCCAAAAACATTCGATCAAGAAAGAATACGCCGTGCTGGTCCATGGCTCGCCGGCCAAGGATGAAGGCTCGGTCTCGCTGGCCATCGGCCGCGCGGCTAGCGGCGACAAAATGGCCGCCCGGGCCGAAACCATGGAAGGCGACCGCACGGCTCTGACCCATTACCGCATCGAAGAAAAATTCGCGTTCGCCACGCTGCTCAAAGTCTGGACCGAAACCGGCCGCACGCACCAGATCCGAGCCCACTTCAAAGCGCTGGGCTGTCCGGTGGTCGGTGATCCGCTGTATGTTCTCAAGCAGGGCGCCCGCGCCTCATCGCCCCGGCTTTTTCTCCATGCGAAAAAACTTGCCTTCGATCATCCGGTGACCGGTGAACGAAAGGAGTTCGAAGCGCCGCTGCCCAAAGACCTCGCCGATGCTCTCAAGTCGATGAAAAAATAGCGGCCTATGCTCATCACCATCTCGGGCCTGTCCGGCTGCGGCAAATCGACGGCCGCCAAAGCCCTGGCCGTCGCTCTCAAGATCAAGACCGTCGACATCGGCGCCATCTTCCGAGCGCTGGCCAAAAAACATGGCATGGAGGTGGGCGAGTTCGGCAAGCATGTCGAGAAAAATCCGGACATCGACCGCGAACTCGATCAGGCGATGCTGCGCCGGGCCAAGCGCGACAAAGACCTGATCCTCCAGGGCCGTCTGGCCGGCTGGATGACGAAAAAACACGGCCTCGAGGCCGTTCGCATCTGGATTTCGGCCACGCCGCAGACCCGCGCCGGTCGCATCGCCAAGCGCGAAGGCATCCCCTACCGCCAGGCCTTAACGCACACCGTGGGCCGGGACAAGTCGGACCGCCGCCGCTATAAGTCGGTTTACGGCCTTGACTTAAATGACCTGTCCATCTATGATGTCGTCATTCCAACGGACAACCGCACCGTAGCCGAGGTTGTGGACCGTATTTTAGACAAACTCCCATATGGCAGACGAAGCAAAAACCACCGAAAACAAGGCTGAAGAGACGGCGGCTGTCGAGGCGCCGGCCGCTGAAACCGCGGTCGAAGCCGCGGCTCCGGCCGAGGAGGTCAAGGATCTCCAGGTCCTCAAGCCGGGCATGGTCGTCCGGGTCCACCAGAAGATCAAGGAAACCACCCCCAAGGGCGACGAGCGCGAGCGCATCCAGATCTTCGAGGGCACCATCATCGCCAAGAAGGGCCAGGACGTCGCCTCCGCCACCATCACCGTCCGCAAAGTCGCCAGCGGCGTCGGCGTCGAGCGCATCTTCCCGCTGCGGCTCCCGACCATCGCCAAGATCGAGGTCGTCAAAGAGCTCCGCGTCCGCCGGGCCAAACTCTACTTCCTGCGCGACACCAAAAAGAAACTCAAAGAAAAGAAGCCCGCGGCCAACAAAGCCAAAGCCTAAACAAAAACTCCCGCCGTAAAGCGGGGGTTTTCGTATTCACGGGGATGACCTTACTTGGTCAGGGCCAGGCGGTAGTCGTTGACGGTAACGACCGGAAGGCCGATGCCGTAATCAACGAACAGGCTGTCGTTCATGAGATCGAGCTTCGAGACCCAATTGAGACCGAAGGCGTTCTCGATGAAGGACATGCTGGTGATCCAGTGCAGCTTGCCATCCTCGCCGATCACGTAGACGCGGGGGGAGGTGGCCGACTTGACCAGCCGGGAACCGGGCTTATAGAGCGCCGATCCGCCGAGCGGCATGGCCGAGAGGGCTGACGTTGAGACGATCCGGACCGAGGAAAAATCCTGGAACCAGGTGCGGAACTGCTTCTCGCTCGGGAAGAAGTAGCGCTTGCCGTCTTCAGCCGCGAAGTACACGGTGCTCTTAGCGTTCGACTTCACCAGGTGGCCGCCCATGAAGGCCGGGCCGTTCGAGGTGCGGACGAGGACGCCGCGGAAAGCGACGCGCAGGGTCTTGAGGCCGTTGGCGGCGGTCTCGATCCAGGCGACATCGCCGTTCACGACCTTGAGGTCGGAGACTTTGGCGGTCGTCGGAACCTTGGTGATCTTGTTGTCGTTGAAGATCATCAGGCCGCCGTAGGACATGGCGCCGGCCAGCGTCGGGCCGTCGGCTTCGAACATGTTGTACATGATCGAGTCGTAGCTGACGAAGTCCTGGCTGCCGCCTTTGAGAAGGGCGGTGCCGTTCTCGGGTTCGGCGTGGCGGATGACCAAGCCGCCGTCCATGTAACGAGCTTTGGCGAGAGCCGATTTCGAGGCGATGACGGTCTCACCGGTGCCGTTGGAGCGGATCAAAGAGACCCGGCTCTCCAGCTTCTGGTAGTAATAATCGTAACTGTTCATGACGATCTCGCCGCCGTCGACGTCTTCGAGAGTCGTGGCGTAAGGCGGGGTCAGGCGCCCGATTATGCTGCGGGCGGCCTCGCCGTTGTACGAGTTATACATGATGCGGCGACCGTCGTTCCATCGATTGGTCGAATACTCCCAAGCAGCCGAACCCTTGCCGTCGACGATGAAGTAGTTGCGTATCGGGCGGTCATCGCCGATGCCGATGGCAATGGCGCCGGAGCCGTCGTAGCGGTACACCTTGTCGGTGGTATCGCCGGCGGTGAACTTCATCCAGAAGAGATTCTTGCCGGAGAAGGCGTAGTTCATGACGTGGTAGGTGTCGATCTTGCTGACGACGCCGTTCTTGCTGACGACCAGGTTATAGTGCTGGCCGGGCTGACTGGTCCAAGCGACGCTGCCGGCCGAGGTGATCGGGTGGCGGTCGTCGTAGGAGTTGTCCGAGAGACGGGCGACGCTGTCGCCGTTCCAGGAGTAGATCTCGCGATCGTGGCCGTCGTTCTGGGTCCAAACGACCAGACCGTCGGCGACGTCGAAGTTGCCCATGATCGGGTCGACGAAATCATTATCGCCATCCTTCTCGTTCCAGTCGGAAACCGGAAGCGTGGCCAGGCGGCGGACATTGACGCCGTCGAAGGCGTTGAGCGTGCGGGTGTCGCCGTTGCGCTCGGTCCAGGCGACCAGCTGACGGTCGACTTTGAAAGCCTCGACGGACGAACTCTTGACGAGGTCGGTCACGACCCAGTTGCCGAGCTTCTGGGTGCTGTTGAGGGCGCTCGCAGCCATGACGGGACTGGCGGTCGCAAACGAGCCGGCCAGAATGCCCGCGATGGAGAGCGTAGAGATGAGATTGGTGATTTTTCGCATATTTTCGTTAATTTCGTCGTTTTTTCACGACCCTTGTTTATAGCATATTTTGGCGAAAATGTCAAGGATTCGGCGTCAAAATCGAACGAAAAAACCGGCCGGCGGCCTCGCCCCGGTCGGTCGACTTCAGGCCTCCTTAGCGAACAAGATAGCGCTTGAGCTTCTTGATAAGGTCATCCATCTTCAACGACCCCTTGACCACGAACTCGGAAGCGCCGAGTTGCATGACCCGCTCAACATCTGCCTGCTGACTTAAATTCGACTGAATGATGATGGCGGTATCCTTCAATTTATCGTCCTTTCTGATCTGCTCAAGCACCTCGAAGCCGCTCTTTTTAGGCAGCATCAGATCCAAAAGAACGACGGCCGGCGGAGTGCCGGTTTTCGCCATCGCCAGAGCCTGTTCCCCGTCGGAAGCGACCTTGTAGGCTATTCTCTCGAGACCGAATTTCGCCTGATAAGCCTTTTGGATGAACAGGTCATCCTCAACCAGCAAGACCCATGGATCCGGCGACGTTTTCTTGTCGTCAGGTTTTTTCATCGCCGACATCATAAAGGCATGATTCCGGCGCCCCCGAAGGAAGCGCCCTTGGGCACATCATCCTCCATTTCCGAGGTATTTGACAAGGCGCAGTCAGCGCATGACGTACCAAAGGTCATCGCAATCGTAAACGTTGGGTCCGGCCTTGTTCGGACCGAAGGAAACGATGGCCGGCGCCTGGTCACCGGCCGTCTGTCCGGAGCAATTCTGCAAAGGAACGTAATCGGGGTCGAAGTAATATTTCGAGCCCCAAGGGTCGACGAACGTCTTGGCGTAAGGACCGGCCCAGCCGGAGATATCCGAAGCGGTCCAGGTACAGCCGCCGCCCTGGTCGCCGACGGCCGGAGCCTGCCGAATGCCGGCCTGCTGGGTATCGAGATAAGTTTCGGGATTGGCCACCGATTCGACCGGACAGCCGTTGGGCCATTTCCCGGTGTCGGCGAAAAGAAGGCCGACGGCCAGGGCCATCTGCTTGATGTCGCCTTTGGCTTTGGCCTCCCTCGCAGCCGCCCTGGCCCGGGTGAAGGCGACGATCGCGAGCGTCGAAAGCACGCCGATAATGGAGATGACCACCAGAAGTTCGACCAGGGTAAACCCTTTTTTTGTCGCGCGGACATGCATAATGCTTCACTGCGGCTGCAGCCGTACGCAAGGGCCGGCGCCGCCGCAATTCGAATTGCCGAGATCGGCGTTTTGCGAGGAACTCACCGACGTAAAAGAGGTCGTGGCGCCGAACGGCCCGGCGTTGACGCCGCCGCTCCAATCAGTCTGCCGCGAACCCTCGTTGAGGTAGCGCGAGAAGTACGCCGTCAGGGTCATGTCGGGCAGCGAGGCCGTCGATACGGTGACGGTCACTTTCTGCGTTGCCGGATCATCGGCATTTCCGGCGGTGCACGGCGGAACGCCGGCGGCGGTGATGATGGCGTCGGTCGCGGCGTCGCGGCAGACGTTGTCTATGACGATCTTTCTGACGTACGTCCCGCCGGAAACGGTCACGGTCTCGGCGCCCGACTGCAGCACCCAGATGCCGCTAGCTTGGACTATGCGGTACGGATTCGAGCTCCCCTTGGCGGCGGCGGGGTCGCCGCTGCCGTCCGGCGGCTTGTAAAGCCGGTTCCAGCCCTGCGAGCCGGCATCGTTCCCCTGGCTGACCGCCCGCAGCGCTTCCATCGCCTCCTCGGCCAACTGGAGCATGATGAGCCGCTCGTTGGAGGAAGCGCTCAAACGATTGCTCAACACCGAGACCTGGGCCGCGATCGGGGCGATGATGGCCACGACGGCGATGACCAGCAGGATTTCGGCCAGGATCTGTCCTTTGTCTTCAGGCGATGTCCGTCGAGCCGCATCGGTGCCCAGCATATCGTTGTCGCGCTCATTGTATCGTACCCTCGGTCGTCACCACCAAGCTTCTCACCGGAGTATCGGCGCCGAGCGGCTGGATGGTGACGGTGATGCTGCCGCCGGCGGTGGTCTTGCCGCTTCTTTTCAGGAAGACGACGTCCTGATTCGCGCCCGAAGCCGGGCTGGTGAATTTGAATCGCGGCGACAGAAACACTTTCTCCTTGATCGTTCCCGGGTAGGCGGCGCCGGCGAAGAGCTCGTAAAACGGCGCCTCGGCCGCCGGATTGCTGAAACGCACGCCCCATTGGCTGTTGTCCTCGAGCGCGATGGCCCTGCCTTGGGCCGAACGAAGCAGCGACCGCATATGGTTGATCTCTTCCTCGATCTCGATCGTCGTTCGAGAACCGATGAAAGGAGCGATGACGACGGCCGCCAGCGTGACCATGATCGCCATGGCCAGCAATATCTCGATCATGGTGAAAGCGCGGACTGAACGGGACATGGCGGGGCGGTTAACGAACCTGCGAGATCATCTGGTAGATCGGCAGCAGCACCGAAATGGCGATGGTGCCGACTACGAATCCCATGATCAGGAGCAGCAGCGGTTCGAGCAGCGTGACCAGCGAATTCAGCGTCCGCTCGGCTTCTTTCTCATAAAAGACGGAGATGGTATCGAGCGATTTTTCGAGCGTCCCGGTCTTTTCGCCGACCGAAACGAGGCTGGTGACCAGCCGGGGGAAATAATGCTCGCGCTTCCTGAAACCTTCGGCCAGCGACAGGCCCTTGCGGAGTTCTTCGCGCATGTCCGAGATCTCGGCCCGATAGTCCTCGTTGCCAACCGAGACGGCCACGATATCGAACCCCTGGACCAGCGGCACGCCGCTCTTGATCAGGTTTTTGAGCGTCCGCGCGAAACGCGCCAGGGCCAGCTGGCGCACCAGCTCCTTTGAAATCGGCAGGCGGCTCAACATCCTGGCCAAGTAGCGCTTGCCCGTGGGGTTTCCGAAAAACCAGAGCGCCGCCGCGGCGGCCAGGACGAAGGCGCCGATGGACAAGAGCTTGTTGGCGGCCAGGGCATTGCTGGCGTCGACCAAAACTCGGGTAACGAACGGCAAACGCAGGTTGGAATCGCCGAACGATGCCGCCAGCCGCGGCAGCACGAAAGTCAGGAGCAGCACGATGATGCCGCCGCTGGCCGCCAGCAGCACGGCCGGATACATCGTCGCCGCCCTGACTTTTCTCGTCAGTTCGTAGTCTCGGAAAAGCTGCCCCTCCAGGCTCTGGAGCGTCTCCTCGAGAGTTCCGGAAGCTTCCCCGACCTTCAGCAGGCCGACGAACAACGGCGAAAAATGTTCGGGATGGGCTTCGAAGGCCGACGACAGCGGCCGGCCCTCCTCGAGGCTGCGCCTGGCTTCCTCCAGCACTTTCCGGAGCGCCGGCCGTTTCTGGTTGTTGTAAATCAGAATGTCGATGGCCTCGCTCAAAGAGACGCCGGCAGTGATGATCGAAGCCAAGTGGCTGGTCAGGAGAATGCGATCGAGAGCGGTCACGCGGCCAAAGACGCGGCCGGTCTGAAAGACCCGGCTCCCCCCGGCCTTTTTTTCGCGCAAGGAGATCACCGTCAAACCGTCTTTGGCCAACGCCGCCATGGCGGCTTTCCGGTCGGAGGCCTGAATCTCGCCCTGTTTGCCCGATCCGTCGGGATCGAGCGCGTGATAGATGAAAGTCGGCATGTTCCCGATTTATTCCTTGGTGACCCGCAGCACTTCTTCAAGAGTCGTCAGGCCCCGTTCGACTTTCTTGAGTCCGTCCTCGAACATCAGCGTCATGCCGTCCTTGATCGCCTGCTTCTTGATGGCGTCGGTCGAGGCGCGCTGCAATATCAGCTCCCGGATCTTCTGGCCGGCGATCAGGACTTCGTAGATCCCGATCTGGCCGCGGTAGCCGGAATGATTGCAAACCTTGCAGCCCTTGCCGCGGAAAAGCAGCGACGGCGTGCGCGGCCGGGAGATGCCCAGAAGGCGCGCCTGGTTCTGGACCTGCTGCTTGACCATGGCGTCGGCCGGAAAGCTCTGGACGCAGACCGAACAGATTTTTCTGACCAGGCGCTGGGCGATGGCCACGTCCAGGGTCGAAGCGATCAGAAACGGCTGCACGCCCATGTCGATCAGCCGGGGGATGGCCGTCGGCGCGTCATTGGTATGCAGGGTGGAGAGCACCAGGTGGCCGGTCAGGGCGGCGTTGACCGCGATGTCGGCCGTTTCGCCGTCGCGGATCTCGCCGATCATGATGATGTTGGGATTTTGGCGGACCAGAGCCCGCAAGCCGCCGGCGAAAGTCACGCCGGCCTTCTCGTTGACGTGCGTCTGGGTCTCGCCGGGAATGTTGTTTTCGATCGGGTCTTCGATGGTGTTGATGCTGACCTCGGGCCGGTTCAAGATATGAAGAATGGAATAGAGCGTGGTGGTCTTGCCCGAGCCCGTCGGGCCGGTGACCAAAAGCATCCCGTGCGGCTTCAGGATCGCGTTCTGGACGGCGGCCAGATCCTGATCATCGAGGCCGAGGTCGCCCAGGGATTGGGGCCTGGCTCCGCCCTGCAAGATGCGCATCTCGGCTTTCTCGCCGTAGAAAGACGGCAGAGTCGACACGCGGACATCAACGTACGTGTTCTCGAAAGTGAAGCGGAACCGGCCGTCTTGCGGCGCATTGTGAACGTCGATCTGCAGGCCCGAAATCACCTTGATGCGGGCGACGATGATCGGACCGATCTCCATCGGCATCCTGACGATCTCGCGGACGATGCCGTCGATGCGATAGCGGACCAGCAGCGTTTTTTCGAACGGCTCGAAATGGATGTCGGAGGCGTTCAAGGCGATGGCGTGCTCGATGATGCTGTCGAGAATCGTCACCGTCGGCAGCGATTCGGCAAGATGCAGCGCATCGACCGCGCCGGCTTCGCCCAGCGTTTTTTTGATATTGTCCTGGATGGTCTTATTGAAATCCTCGCCGATCCGGCGGTTGTACTGGTTGAGGCCGTACCGGAAGCTTTTCGGGCTGATCATGTAGACGTCGATCCAGGCATCGAGTTTGGCCCGCAGGAACTCGACGGTGGCCAGGTCGAGCGGATCGAGCATCCCGGCTTTGGCGACCCGCTGCTTCTCGTCGTAAGCGAAGAGCAGCATCTGACGGCTCTTGGCGAAAGACTCGGGCACGAGCTCCAAGGCCTTCTGATCGATGTCGACCTTCTCGAGATTGATGGTCGGCACCTCCAAATAAGCGGCGATGTAATCGCGCGCATATTCCTCGGTGATCGTCCCGGCGCCGATCAGCGCCTCCAGCAGGCCGAGGCCGGTACGGGCCGCTTCCTTTCGCGCGGCCTCGAACTCGGCGTCCGAAACGATGCCTGAAGCCGTTATCGCCTCTTGTAACTCCGCGTCTGAAAGATGCATGCGCAATGGTGGATTACCGCGGCATGACCAGCTGGCCCAGCCGCAGCGCAGCGGTGAGCCATGGGCCGGCGACTAAGAACGGGATGGCGCTCAATAACACCGAAGAGGCGATCCCGAGACCGGTCCTATCTTTCAGTATAAGATTCCGGGCCGTCAAGCGCAACGCGAGCATGGCGAAAACCAGCGCAGTATAAGGAATGACCAGCGGCCACTGCACCAGGAACGCGCAGGCCAGGTACAAGGCGATCTCGCCGCGTTCGAGCATGCCGGGACGGTAGCGGGCCGCCAGCCGCAGCACCAGACCTACGGCCAGGGCGGAAAAAAGAACCAGGAGAAAGGACGAAAAAAAATGCAACAGACTGTAATTGATGAAGTAACGCCATGGCTGGTACGGCGGCAGAAAAAAAATTCCCGGCGGCGCGGCCGACCAAGCTCGGTACTGCAAAAAAGCGCGGACGGCGCCGCGAATAAAAAAAAGCGTCCCGATGCCTGCCGCAAAGCAGGTCGGAACGCGTCCGCGCCGCGGCTCGCCGAACCTCGAAAAGGCGGCCGCCAGGACAATGAAGATGGTTAAGGCCGCCGCATCAATGCTCATTGGCATCGCCCGCCTGCGTTCCCATGATGCTCAACTTGGTGCCGACTTCGTAGAGACTGTCGTTGTCGCCGCCGTCGAGAGTCAACCTGTTATCGGAACTGGTGTAGGCCGTGCTCTCGAGCTTGGCGTTAAGTTCGAAGGTGAGGTCGGTGCTGTCGCACATATAGCGGTACACCAGGTCGTCGTAGTCGACGTTGGCCAGATCCGTCACCGTATTGGTCGGATCGATCGGCAGGTTCGAGATCGGCGCGCCGCCGGAAAGAGATGTCAGGTCGACTTTGATCCAGCCGGAGCCATTGACCTTGCCCTTGTTGGCGTTGGTGACCTGGCCGGCGTCGGGGACGCTGGCGGCACCGCCATCGAGCGTGGCATCGGTAATATCGCCGCCCGGAGCGTCGCTGGGCAAGCTGTAGTAGATCGTATCGACGCCCGAGCCGTTTTCGCAGGTAGTATTACCGGCGGTATTGTCGAGCTTCGGAGTTTTTTCGGACGTGAGATATAACCCGAGCGCCCCCTTCATGGTGGCCAGGTCGGAGATGCGCTGGGCGTCGCGGCTCTTTCTTAACGTTTCGGCCGGATTCAGGACCAGAACGACGATCGCCGAAAGGATCACGATGATGCCGATGACGATGAGGAGCTCGAGCAAGGTGAATCCTTTTTTCCCGCGGTTATCTTCGGATGGACTCAAAAAATTTTTCCGCACAAGGAAAAGCCGTTAAGGATTTTATACTGTCTTTATAGCACATCCTGACCTGAAAACCAGGAGTATTATCCACAGGCGCTAAAGCGCGGTTACGGGGTACCGGCGATGATGGCGAAATCTTCGGTCAGCAGAGCATCCTCGGTCTCCGACCCCACCTTGCCGCCATTACCGACGATAACCTGGCGAACGCGCTCGAGGTAGGCCTTTTTTTGCGGCTGATACCTGATGAGAAATTCCCGATGTTCCTTCGAGCCGGCATTGCCGGTTTCTATCGCCACGAAGCCGGCCTGGACGAACTTCTCCTTCCATTGTTTGGCCAAGCCTGAAACTCCGGTGCCGTTGAGAAGGCTGATCCGCAACGTGCCGACGTCGAGTTCGACCGGCGGCGGCGTTGGCTCAATCGGCACCTCGACCGGCGGCGCGGCCGGGGTCGGTGCCGGAACGGCGGCGGGTTCGGGTTTCGGCTCGGCATCCGAGGCCTCCAAGTCTGGAATTTCGATGCCCAGCCTCGGCGCCAGCCTGATCAACGTCGGAATATCGAAGCCGGACGCCTCCGATCCGGCGATCTCGGCCGAAACCTCGGTCACCTGATTCAGCATGCGGGCCGAAAAAGCCAGAAAGCGGATGGCGCCGAAGCTGATCGCCGCCAACATCATGAGCATCAAGACGGCATAGGCGCCGTTGAAAAGACCCGGGCCGGCCAGCCGCTGGCGCAGGGACTTGAGCTGGGAGATGATTTCCTCTTGTTTCAGGGGCATCGGAGCGGTGGTTAGCGCCGTTTGACGAAGGCTGCTCCCTTGACGCTCATTTGGGCCGTGCCTTCTATGCCCTGGGCGCCTTCGATCGAGAGGCTCTCGATCAGGCCGATCTGCTTCAGACCGTCGAAGCCGGCGATGAACTTTTCGAACGTATCCCGCGTGCCGTACAGCGTCGCATCGAATTTCGCCAGAGCGATGTCCTGGAACTCGGCGTCACTGGATGGTTCCTGCGACGAAAACAGGAAGGCCACTTGATTGCCGGTCTGGCGGGCCAGCAATTCGACCGCGTTCGAGAACGCCAGGATATCCTCGGATCTGGGCACTGCCCCGAACACGGACGGCATGTTCGGTCCGAGATTCCGATAATCGCTGCCGAGATTACGATAAATCGAATATCGCTCGATCGCCAAGCGATTGTTCGCCAGAACCTGGCGCGCCTCGGCAGCCCGGCTTTGGGTGCGGCCGGCGATGGCGGCCGAGATCGCCGCCGTCAGGGCGATGACGCCGAGGCCGATCGAAAAATTGACGGCGATAAGCCGGATATAGGAGCTCGCCCCCTTTTTGGGCGTGGCCTGACCGAGTAATTGTTTGATGAGTGGCGGCATAAGCGCGGTTTCTCGGCGATCACTTTTTCTTCCGCAAGACCTTGTCATCGACGAAACGCAGGTCGAAGCGGAACGGAACTTCGCCTTTGGCGATCAGGAAGGTGAAAGGTATTTCAACGTCTTTGAACGCGCCCAGGGCGGCGGCCGCGGCCTTGAGCTGCAGGAGCGCATCGCGATTCTTGGCCACGCCGGCTATGGACATGCCCGCGGCCGGATTCTCGATGAAGACGCCGGTCAGCGTGATGCCGGGGTTGGCCAGCTTGCCGGCGATGCCGATGGCCGTCCCCCACTCGGGATTCCGCTTCGAAAGCGCGTCGAGCTCGGCCACCTCCAGGTTGAATTTTCGTTTTTCATCCTGGAGACGGACCACGTCCTGCGACTCCTCCACCCGCAGCACTTCCCGAGCCGCGGCCTTGCGCGCGATGTCCGACAGAAAAAAGTAGAGCGCGCCATGAAAAACGAGGAAACAGGCGCCGATGCCGACGGCCAGCTTGGCGAAGAAGGCGCTGAAGGATGATGCCCGAGTCCATTCATAGATCGCTTCGGTACCCAGGGCGTTGAAGCTCATGAGCGTATCCTCGCGTCTGGCCAGCGTCCCTCGGATGCCGGCGCCCCGGGCCGCCAGGGCGGCCCGATTCCAGGCCTCTGCGCCGGCATTTACCGCCCGCAGGGGTATCTTGCCCTTGGCCAGCGGCGCCAGGGATGAAAAAAATTCCGGCGAACATACGGCCGCGACCCGTTTGATTTCCATGGCCCCGTGCTTTTCCGCCCGAAGGAATCGCATGATCTTTTCCGCTTCTTTCACCAGTACCTGATGGGGACTCGGCTTGGCGTTCGTTCCGGCGGCGATCAGCTTGTCCCAGGGAACAAAGCGCTGAAAGCGGAAGCTGGCGCCGTCATAGGCGCCGAAATGAACGCCGCTCGGATACACGACGGCATAGAGGACCTTGTCGGCCGCCTCTCCCCTGATGGCGCGCTCGATGCTCGAGATATGGGATTCGACGGCGACCGCCGAAAACCCGGCGCCATCGAGCAAGTCGGTGAACGGGTCGACCAGGCTCTTCCGGGCCGCTCCCAGAACCAGGCGGCGCACGAAGATCTCTTCGCCGCCGTCGATGATCTCCCAATCGACATAGGCTTCCTCTTTCGGAAAAGGCAGGGCGAACTCGAGATGCAGCCGGATCGCCTCCTCGAGCGCGCTCTTCGAAAGATACCCGGGAAATTCGATGACGTTCATCCAGACGTGTTCGGGAGGGAGCGAGAGCACGACCGAGCGCGCCGCCGGGGCCGCGCGTTTGAGATCCCGGAGCGCCTGGCGCAGGGCGTCGGAATCGCCGACGCCGTTCTGGCGCACGGTTCCGGCCGGCAGAACGTTCTCGGACTGCTCGGCCGCGACGGCATCGGCCAGCAGCGTCAGCGATTCTTCATCGGCCGCCAACCCGGCGACGGATTCGCGATGCTGAAGAAACGAGACGAAATCGAAAGGCGTCTTTCCGGCGGCGGCTTTTTTTTCTTTCTTCCCGGGCATGGAGGATGGCTAGGGCGTGATCTCGCTCCAGCTGGTCACGCTGACTTTGTGGTTGGCGTCGATGCTGACGACGGCTTGGAGCGTGCGGGTCTTGTTCTTGCGCGTGCCGACCGAGGTGATCGTCTTCGGGGTCGAGGCCCCGGCGACCGTCACCGCCGTCGAGGCGTCGCCGACCGCCAAGGAGAAGGAAGTGCACGACGGCGCCACGCCGTTATTGCATTCCTTGTTCCTGGCCAGGCGCACGATGGCATCGTGGATGCCGGCTTCGGCCGCGTAAATCGCTTCGCGCGATTCCTTATCGCCGGAGGTGACGGCGTCTTCGACCAGGCTGGTGCCTAAAATCCCCGCTCCGGCGATAAGAACCAGCAGGGAGATGATCAGGATGGTTGGCAGGGCGGCGATGCCCTTCAGCTGCATCATAACATCTTTTGGCGGCCGCTCGGCGGCTTCATTGCCGCAGGGCGACGGTCTGTTGGTAATCCTGGGTCAACTCGGTCAAAGGATTGCCCGGCGTGTCGTAGGTCAAACGCAGGTTCACCTGTACGGTCGGCTTGGACGGCGCCGGATTATCGAGCTTGACGAACAGGCAGGTGCCGGCGTTGCCGACCCTGACCGAGGAAGAGCTCAAGACCTGGGCCGGATTGGCGTCTTCGACGATTTCGAAAACGTTGCCGGTGATCCGGTAAGTCACGCTCGAAGCTCCGACAGTCAGTGTCAGCGTATTTTGGCCGCAGCTGCCGCCGAGCACCGCCGCCGAAGAATCGAGGATCGAGTTCCTGACCCGGCCCAGAATGATCCTGGCATTCTCATTGAGCGCCAGTTTGGCGTTGTTGCGGGCCCGGATCCGGCCCAGGATCAAGTAGACGCTCAACACCAAAACCAAGATGACCGAAAGGATCCCGACGTAAATCAGCAGCTCGATCAGGGAAAAGCCTTTTCCGATCCGGTCTTTTTTTCCGCCGGTCCAAAAAACCATAGGCTGACGTCAGGGGCTCCAATTGACGAGAACGTCGTCGACCCGC
>JACQSM010000086.1 GCA_016205965.1 Candidatus Uhrbacteria bacterium | reverse complement strand
GGCCACGACCAGCCTCGAGCGGGTCGAAGCGGCCATGGCTCGCGACGCCTTCCCACTCCCCGATATCGAGGAGGTCATGGCGGCGCTCGATCGCCTGGTCGCTTCCGGCGAGGTGCTGACCTCGAACCGGATCCGGACGGCATTACCCGCCGACTGGACGAGCCCCGAGCGCATCCCGGCACCGAAGCTCAACGGCTACGACATCAAAACGCTCCGGGATTCGCTCCCGGAGCACCACGCGGTCGATGAACTCTTCAGCCGACTCATCGACGCCGACCTGCCGGATCACGGCGCCAACGGAAAAACCAAGACCGTTGCCCCGCCGCCGGTGGACTTCGGCCGAGACGACGACTGACCAGACGCTTCACGGCGTCTTTTTTTATTTGAGCGCGCGCTTGAGATACTCGGCGGTGTGGCCGTCGCCGTAGCGGGCGACCTCCTCGGGCGTGCCGGTGGCGACCAGTTTGCCGCCGCCGTCGCCGCCTTCGGGGCCGAGGTCGATGACGTGATCGGCCGTCTTGATGACGTCGAGGTTGTGTTCGATCACCAGGACGGTGTTGTTGCGCTCGACCAGCGTGTGCAGCACCTGGAGCAGTCGGCGGATGTCTTCGAAATGCAGTCCGGTCGTCGGTTCGTCGAGGACGTAGAGCGTGCCGCCGCCCTGGCGCTTGGAAAGTTCGGCGGCGAGTTTGATGCGCTGGGCTTCGCCGCCCGAGAGCGTCGTCGCCGACTGGCCGAGCTCGAGATAGCCGAGGCCGACCTCGTTGAGGATGCCGATCTTGTCCATGATGTAGGGGATGTCGCTGAAAAATTCGCAGGCGTCTTCGACCGTCATCGACAGCACTTCGGCGATGTTTTTGTCGCGGAACTTGACCTCGAGCGTTTCGCGGTCGAAGCGCCGGCCGCGGCAGACCTCGCATTCGACGTACACGGTCGGCAAAAAGTGCATCTCGACGGCGATGGTGCCGTTGCCTTCGCAATTCTCGCAGCGGCCGCCGGGAACGTTGAAACTGAAGCGGCCAGGCTTGTAGCCGCGGACGCGGGCGTCCTCGTTCGAGGCGAACAGCTCGCGGATGTAGGTGAAAGCGCCGGTGTAGGTCGCCGGATTCGAGCGCGGCGTCCGGCCGATCGGCGACTGGTCGACGAGCACGACGCGGTCGAGATATTCGATTCCCATGACCGCCTTGTGCTTGCCGACCGGAAGGCGCGAACCGTTCAGGGCGTTGGAGACGCGGTTGTACAGGATATCGTTGACCAGAGTCGATTTGCCGGAACCGGAAACGCCGGTGACGCAGACGAAGCGGCGCAGCGGGATCTCGACGTCGATATTCTTGAGGTTGTTTTCGGACGCGCCGGTGATCTTGATGCTGTCGCGATTCTTGGTGCGACGGACCGCCGGCACCGGAATTTTGCGCTTGCCGGTCAGGTATTGGACGGTCAGCGAATTTTTCTCTTCGAAAATCTTTGGAATCGGGCCCTGGGCGACGATCTCGCCGCCATGCTTGCCGGCGCCCGGACCGAAATCGACCATGTAATCCGACATCAAAATGGTGTCCTCGTCATGCTCGACGACGATGATGGTGTTGCCGATGTCGCGCAAGTGGCCGAGCGTTTCGAGCAGCTTCTCGTTGTCGCGCTGATGCAGTCCGATGGTCGGCTCGTCGAGGACGTAGAGCGAGCCGACCAGGCGCGAGCCGATCTGCGAGGCCAGGCGGATGCGCTGGGCTTCGCCGCCCGAGAGCGTGCCGGCGGTGCGGTTGAGGGTCAGGTAGTGCAGGCCGACGTCGAGCATGAACTGGAGGCGGCTCTTGATCTCTTTGAGGATCGCCTCGGCCACGGCGGCGTCGCGATCATCGAGCGCCAAGGAATCGAGGAATTTTTTCGCTTCGGCGATCGACAATGACGCGTACTCGACGATATTCTTGCCGCCGATCTTCACGTGGAGCGCCTCGGGACGGAGACGCCGGCCGGAGCATACGACGCAGACGTCGTTATCCATGCCGAAGCCCAAGCCCTGGCAATCCGGACAGGCGCCATGCGGGCTGTTGAACGAAAACAGGCGGGGTTCGATTTCCGGAAACGAAAAGCCGCAGCGCGGACAGCCGTACTTGCTCGAAAACACGCGCTCGTCTTCGCCGAAGGCCGCAATCAACACGCCTTGGCCGCGAGCCAGGCCGACCTCGACGGCCTCGGCCAGGCGGGCCCGATATTCTTTTTCCCTCGGCTTAATATCTTCAGGACCGAACTGATCGACGACCAGATCGATGGTGTGCTGGACGTTGCGATCGAGCACCAGGCGGCCGCGCAACGAACGCATCTTGCCGTCGACCCGGACTCGGGCGAAACCGCTGTTGTACAGATCGTAGAGCATCTGGTGATACTCCCCTTTCCGGCCGCGCACGACCGGCGCGAAGATGACCAGGTCCCTGCCGCCCAACTCGACGATCGCGTCGACGATCTCCTCGGCCGTCAGTTTTTCGATCGCCGTCTCGCATTGCGGGCAGAACGGCTTGCCGATGCGGGCATATAAAACGCGCAGGTAGTCGTAGATTTCAGTCACCGTGGCCACGGTCGAGCGCGGATTCGACGAATGCGCCTTCTGGTCGATTGAGATCGCCGGCGACAGGCCCTCGATCTCGTCGACGTCCGGCTTCTGCATCTTGCCGAGGAATTGCCGGGCATAAGCCGACAGGGATTCGATGTAGCGGCGCTGGCCCTCGGCGAAAATCGTGTCGAACGCCAAAGACGACTTGCCGGAACCCGACAAGCCGGTGAAGACGATCATTTTGTTGCGCGGCAAGGTCAGCGAGACGTTCTTGAGATTGTGCTCGCGGGCGCCGCGGATGACGATCGATTCTTGCATGTGAAGACTTGACGTTGACGATACTGCAATATAGGCTACTTTATCACCCTGGTCAATGGGCGGTCTTTCAAAGGAGAAAACATGTCGACCACGCTTAACGCCGTCGGAACGCTCGAACTCGCCCGCAGTTTGCTCGGCGCCCTTCACCGAATCCGCACCTCGCTCGAAACGACCAAGCATCTCGACATCGAAGAGATCGCTCCGGTGCTGATCCGCTGCCGCAACGAGCTCCGTCTGGCCGTCGAGCTGCCGGATCTGCCGCGCCGCGACGAGACCGGCATCTCCAAACCAAGCATGCGCATCTGGGTCGACCAGCAGCTGCATCTGACGATGGAGATCATCAACGGCATCGAAGAGAGCGCGGCGCTCCTCTCCGGAGCGATAAGCGCGGCCGATCCCAAGGAGATCAAGGCGCTGCAGGCCATCGGTCATGCCATTGAGACGCTGTTGATGTGCGCGACCTTCGAACCGGCCGTCGCCGTGACGGTGCAATGATGGACGCCAACTCCGCCGACTACCGGCAGATGCCGACGCCGGCGCTGATCGAGTTCCTCAAGCAGCTCCAGGATCGCTTCGACGCGACCAAGGACGGCGAGGCGTTGGTCGCGATCTACCACGAGCACATGCGCGTGTACGCCGAGCTCAAGCGGCGCAAGGTCGGCGAAGACCACATCACCCGCCGCCTGGCCTCGAAAATCAAACCCGTTCCCTGACGTCCTTCCGAGGACGTTTTTATTTTTTAGGCAGGCTTTTTTTGAGCGTCTTGATTTCGTCGCGCAGCACGGCGG
>JACQSM010000087.1 GCA_016205965.1 Candidatus Uhrbacteria bacterium | reverse complement strand
GTGGCCGGCTTCGGAGTTTCCCTCCTGGTGCGGCAGGAGTCCGACGTAGCGGCCGTGGGCCTGGAGCCTGGTGAACGGATATTTTTTTTCGAAAGCGCGCATCGTCGGCCGCTTGGACAGCTCGATGGCGTTGCCCGGTCCGGCCGGGGCCACACCCCAGCCGTCGAGAACGGCCAGGACCACCGGACGCCGGCCGTTTCTATGGAATTTCTTCTTCGGCATATGGAGACAGTATACCCGGTCGGGCTCGGATGTTACAGGCTCTGATCAAATTAAAAGGAGCCTGCACAGAATCATGCAGGCTCCCACGATCAGAGGGCAGGACTCGCGAGAACCGCGGCCGGGCGGTAGCCGTGGAAGTCGCCGCCGAGCCAGCGGAAGCCCGAGACCCAGCGGTCGCCGCTCCGGTGGAGGTAGCGGACGAACAGGTTGCGGCGGGCGTCGCGATAGATGGTGCCCCAAAAGTACACCACCTTGCCCTTCCATTCCTCCGGGATCAACTCCTGGTGGGCCCAGTAATAATCCAGCGCGTTGGCGTTCAGGACCGGCTGGTTGACCAGCTCCTCACGGAGCTTATGACCTTCCAGGCAGCCGCCGTTCTTCTGGCCCTCGGCCAGGAACAGCTTGATCTTACCCGGCGTGAGGATGAGCTTGCCGCCCTTGCGGTGCTCGGCGCCCTTGCCGGTGCTGTATAAGCCCTCGGGGCAAAACGGTTCCTTGTCCAGGTCAATCACATGCTCCATGACGGTGATCTTGGCATGACCGAGGAGAACCGACCGAATCTGGCGGCAGAGATCCTCGTTTTTGGTCAACTTGGTGACGTCCGCCAGTTGCCAATCCGCCTTGCGAAGAGTGATCTCCAGCCGATGCGCAGGGCCGCAGCCCAGGGTGAAATCTGACATGACAAGCTCCATACCGACTCATCCACGAAGGGACATATCGGCGTCGAAGTTATCCCGGAATGAGCTAAAACTCAGCTTAATATGGCATATTTACGCGATTTTGCCAAGGGGTTGTACACAAAAAGGACAGGAACCTCGGCACAAAAAAGGCGGCCTAAAGGCCGCCCTCCTTGTCGGGAAATACCTGCCGGGGACTAGCCCATCTCCTCGATCTCCATCAGACGGTTGTACTTCTCGAGCCGCTCGCTGCGCGACAGCGAGCCGGTCTTGATGAACTCGGCGCCGACGGCCACGGCCAGGTCCGAGATGAAGGTGTCGGCGGTTTCGCCCGAACGGTGCGAGATGGCCACCTTGTAGCCGTTCTCCTGGGCCAGCTGGATCGTATCCATCGTTTCCGACAGCGAACCGATCTGGTTGACCTTGATGAGGATGGCGTTGCCGACCCGGCGGGCGATGCCCATCTGCAGGCGCTTGACGTTGGTAACGAACAGATCGTCGCCGACGAGCGTCAGCTTCTTGCCGAGCTTGGCGGTCAGCGTCTCCCAGTTCTCCCAGTCGTCTTCGGCCAAGCCGTCCTCGAGCAACATCAGCGGATAGCGCTTGAGCAGGCCGTCGAGCATCGAAATCATTTCGCCGGGCTTGAGCGAAACCTTGTCGACGTTCAAGTTGTAGAGCTTCTTGTCGGCGTCGTAGAATTCCGAAGCCGCGATGTCGGCGCCGAGCGAAATGTCCTTGCCCGGGGCGTAACCGGCGTCCTCGACCGCGTCGAGAATGACCTTGAAAGCTTCCTCGTTCGAGGACAGGCGCGGCGCGTAGCCGCCTTCGTCGCCGACCGTCGTCATGAAGCCTTTTTTCTTGAGGATGCGGGCCAAGGCGTGGAAGACTTCGCTGCCGGCCCGAACACGCTCGCTGAACAGCTTCATCTTCGGGATGATCATGCACTCCTGAAAGTCAATGCTCCAGTCGGCGTGCCGGCCGCCGTTCATGACGTTCATCATCGGCAGCGGCATCGGCGCGCCTTTCCGGCTCAAACCGAAGGCGGCGCGGATATGTTCGTACAGCTCGAGCTTCGAGGCTGCGGCCGCGGCCCGGGCAACGGCCAGCGAAACGCCCAAGATGGCGTTGGCGCCGAGCTTGGACTTGTTGTCGCTGCCGTCCAGCTCGAGCATGATCTCGTCGACCTTGCGCTGCTTGGCGGCGTCGGCGCCCATCAGGCTTTTTCGAATCTTCTCGTTGACGTTGGCGACGGCCTTGCGGACGCCCTTGCCTTCGTATCGGCCCTTGTCGCCGTCGCGAAGCTCGAGCGCCTCATGCGAACCCGTGGACGCGCCCGACGGCACCGAAGCGACGCCGACGAAACCGCCCTCGACCGTGACTTTCACCGATACCGTCGGATTGCCGCGCGAATCGAGAATCTCGCGGGCCCGAATTTCTTTGATCTTTGGCATACATTTTCAGACCGGACGGTTGAATCGACCTGTTGGGCCGACAGGCGGCCTGAAGGCCGCCTTCCATTTGTTATTCGATTTCGTACGTCACGTTGGCCGAAACGACGACCTCGGTGCTGCCGGCTTCGACTTCGGGCCGCGGCACCGCCATGTCGGCGCCTCCGCCCAATCCGTACGCCTTGGCGAACATCGGCGGCGTCGATCCTCCGGATGATTCGCTGAACGACACGACGCGGCGCAACTCGACGCCCATGACGTCGGCCAGCGCCTCGGCCTTCTCTTTGGCGTTCTTGAGCGCCTTCAGGCGGGCCTCCTGGCGCAACTTCTCGGGTTCGTCGACCGAAAAGCTGATGCCGCCGATCTGGTTGGCGCCGAGCTGGCCGGCCGCTCCCAGGATGTCGCTGACGTTGTCGAGCTTGCGGACCTTCACCTTGACGCTCTGGGCGACGGTGTAGCCGCGCAGCTGCTGCCGGCCGTTGAGGTAGTCGTAGCTCGGATAGATCGAGTAGTTGGTGGTCTGGATATCCTTGCCATCGACGCCCATCGCCTTCAGTTTGGCGATGATCTCGTTCATGACGCGGGTGTTCTCCTTCTGCGCCGCCGAAACGGTCGGACGCTCGACGGTCATGCCGAGATCGAGCAGGGCGATGTCGGGAATGGCGGTCGCTTTTCCTTCGCCGTCGATGGTGATGGTATTGCGTTCGATCGGCACGCCGATGAATTTATGCTGGCGCGCTTCGTTCCAGGCCTTGAGGCCCAGGAAGGCCGAGAGCGACACCATTACGAGCGTCACCAGGGCGGCGTAAAGTTTCTGTTCGGGCAACGGCCACGGCGTAGGCTTGATGTCCATAAACAACGATTAGCGATGAGTCAGTTTGGCTTTTTCCAAGGCCGCGACGGCCGGCAATTTTTTTCCGGAAAGGAACTCGAGCATGGCGCCGCCGCCGGTCGACACGTGATCGACGTATTCGGCCATGCCGGTCAGTTGCAAACAAGCGATGGTCTCGCCGCCGCCGACCACGCCATAGGCGCGGCCGAGCGACCGGGCGGCGATGACCCGGCCCAGGGCGACCGAACCGTGCCTGAAACGGGTGATTTCGTACAGGCCGACCGGACCGTTCCAGACGATCATCTTGGCTTTTTTGAGTTCGGCGGCGTAGGCGCGGACGGTCGTCGGGCCGATGTCGACGATGTACTCATGGCGGCGGACGTCGCTGGCGGCGCAGACGCGCAGCTCGGTTTTTTCGGACAAGGCCGTGGCCGCGACGACGTCGACCGGCAGGACCAGGCCGCGCTTGCCCAGGAGCCGCTTGGCCAGCTTCACTTCGGCCGGACCGACCAGCGACTTTCCCACTTCATATCCCTTGGCTTTCAAAAAATTGTTCGCCAGGCCGCCGCCCAGGAGCATCTTGTCGGCGAGCGTCAGCAGCTTCTCGATCGCCGGCAGTTTGGTCGAAACCTTGGCGCCGCCGATCAGGGCGATGAACGGGCTCTTCGGTTTTTCGAGCACCCGGCCGAGATTGCGCAGCTCGCGCTCCATGAGGTAGCCGGCAAAGGACGGCAGCAGGGCGGCGACGCCGGCGGTCGAGGCGTGCGCCCGATGAGCCGCGCCGAAGGCGTCGTTGACGTACGCGTCGGCCAGCGCGGCCAGGCGCCGCGACAAAAAAACGTCGTTCTTCTCTTCGCCCTTGTAGAAACGGATGTTTTCGA
Source organism: Candidatus Uhrbacteria bacterium (assembly GCA_016205965.1). GTDB lineage: Bacteria > Patescibacteriota > Patescibacteriia > SG8-24 > SG8-24 > JACQSM01. Next base: position 13,825 of record JACQSM010000087.1, on the reverse strand, counting down.
GCAGAGCGATGTCGCCGTCGTCCATGTCTTCGAGGGCGCGGGCGACTTTTTCGTCGTCATCGAGGCGGGCGCTGACGAAACGGACCGGACGGCGCAGGATCTCCGACAAACGGACCGCCACCGGGGCCAAGGTAAATTTCCTGTCCCAGCCATCGGGCTGGCCCAGGTGCGAAACCAGAATGACCTTGGCGCCGTGGGCCGCGAGCCGTTCGATGGTCGTGACCGCCGCTTTGATGCGCTCGTCATCGGCGATCCGGCCGCCGTCGAGCGGCACGTTGAAATCGACGCGCATCAAGACGCGCCTCCCGGCGGGATGTTTGAGCCGCGAAACTATCGGGATCGGCATGGCGTCCATTATACCATTTCAATCGTTTTGGGAATACATCTTGGCGCCGCGCCACCACAGGACGATTGCGGGCCGAAGAGGCAGTATCGACAGGAAATAGCGAAGGTTGGCGAATTCCTTGAGCAGCCAGCCGAGCCAGCCCTTGAGTGTGAGGCCGCCGACCTTGGCGATGGCGCATTTGCCGCCCAAAGGCACGATGACCGGGTACTCGCGGAACCGGTATTCGGCGTCGGAGCCGCCGGCCAGGCGGCTGATGACGGTTTTGGCCACGACCTGGCCATGCGCCGTGGCGGCTTGAGCCAGCCACGGCACCGGCAGCTTGGTCGCCGGATCCATGAGCAGGGCGGCGTCGCCGATCGCGAAGACGTCTTTCTTGCCGGGAACCTCCAATGTCGGACCGACCTCGAGGCGCTTGCCGCGGCTGTCGAGCGGCAGGCCGAGTTTTTCGAGAGCCGAACTGCCGCGGATGCCGCCGGTCCAGACGATAGCATCGGCTTCGACCTGTTTTTCGGACTCGCCACGGAAATCGCAGAGCAAGGCGTCGTTCGACTCGCCCGGCTTGAGCGGCCGGGGCGCGATCGTCACCCGGGCGCGCTCGACCTTCTTGACGCAGGTATCGAGATCGAGGCGGATGCCGAGACTACGCAGGCGGTCGGCGGCATAGCCGGAAAGTTCTTTGGGCAAAGCGCCCAGCACGCGGGGAGTCGCTTCGATGATCGAGATGCTGAAATCTTCGGGCTTGAGATGGCCCTTGAGCATGTGGCGCTTGAGAAACATGGTCAGCTCGGCCGCCAATTCGACGCCGGTGGCGCCGCCGCCGCCGATGACGATGTCGAGCTTGTCATCCAAACCCCGTTCTTTTTTGTGCAAAGTATCGTGGATGCGCTGGCGCAAGCGGTCGGCGTCGCGGACGTTCTTCAACGTCATGGCGTGTTCGGCCATGCCCTCGATGCCGTAATAATTCACCTCGGCCCCGAGAGCGATGATCAGCGTATCGAACGGCATCGCCGCCCCGCGGCGCAATTTCACCCGGCGGCGTTCCCAATCGACGCCCTCGACGTCGTCCTCGATGAAATCGACGCCCCAGCGGGCCGTCAGTTCGGCATTGCCGACGGTCACGCCGCTCATCAGCAGCCGCGAGGTGCCGAGATTTTCGTGCTCGATGAAACCGGTGGCGACTTCGTAGAGCAGCGGCGTGAAGACGTGGTAGCGCGCATGGTCGACGACCGTTACCTTGCAGGCCTCTTTGCCGGCCCGGCGGGAGATTTCCCGGGCGCAGGCCAGGCCGCCGAAACCGGCGCCGAGAATGACGATGGAGCGGTTCATAGAGTCAGATCAAGCAATGATATTTCCGGCGGATTGAACAGGCGGGCGCGCGCGCCGGTCTCGCCCACGCCGGGAGTAATGAACAGTTTCACGGGTCCGAAGCCGAAGACGCCGCAGTCGTAACGGCGGCCGAGATCCGTCGGCAGCTTGGGCACCGGTCCGATGAACGGCAGGCGCACTTGGCCGCAATGGGTGTGGCCGGACACGACCAGATCGACGTTCTCGTGCTCGGCGCGTTGAACCGCATCCGGATTATGAGCGGCCGCGATGACGACGTCGCCGGGCTGGACCGAGGCCAGGGCGGCCGGCCAGTCGGGCATGCCGAAGGTCAGGTCGTCGAGCCCGACCAGACGGACCGTTTTGCCGTCGACGTTCAGCGGCACCGACTCGTTGGTCAACACCTCCACGGAAGCGGACTCGATCGCCTTCCTGACTTCAATGGCCCCGATGCGGTAATCCCAGTTCCCCAGGACCGCGTAGGCGCCGAAGCGGGTTTCGAGATCGCGCAGCGGCGCGAATCCGGCGGTGCCGGCCTCGGTCGCTACGAAGTCGCCGGCCAGCACGACCGCGTCGGGCCGGAGCGCGTTGATCCTCTTGACGATCTTGGCCGTCCAATCGGCGTGACGGTAGGCGCCCAAATGAAGGTCGGAGATGACGGCGATGCGCAAGCGCGTGCCGGTCGCTCCCAAGGCGATCGGATACGTCTTGACCGTCAGGATCTTCGGCTCGACGAAGCTGCCGTAGACGACGATCAGCCAGACCGCCGTCAGCAAGACCGAGACGATCCCGTATCGCTTCTTGTCGGCGACTCTCGGCCGGCGCCGGGCGAGCTCGACGAAAAACAGCGGGATCGACGCCGCGACGAGCGCGATGATGAGATCGTAAAACAGCGTCGGGAACACAGCGTCATCCCTTCAGCGATTTGCCGACGTACTCGGCCATTTCTCCGAGACGCATCGAGTAGGCCCATTCGTTGTCGTACCAAGCGACGACTTTGACGAAGTCGCCTTCGATGACTTTGGTCAGGCCGAGATCGACGATCGATGAAAACGGATTCTTGATGAAGTCGGACGAAACCAGCGGCTCTTCGGTGACGTCGAGAATCCCCTTGTAGCGAACGCTCTTGGCCGCCTTCTTGAAAACGGCATTGATCTCTTGCGCCGAGGTCTTCTTTTTCAAAAGGAAGGTGAAGTCGGCCAGCGAAACCACCGGCACGGGAACGCGGATGGCCAGGCCGTCGAACAGCCCCTTGAGTTCCGGAATCGCTTCGGTCACGGCGATGGCCGCGCCGGTCGAGGTCGGCACCATGTTGGCGGCCGCGGCCCGGGCCCGGCGCAGGTCCTTATGCGGTCCGTCTTGGAGATTCTGGTCGGCGGTATAGCCGTGCACCGTCGTCATGATGGCCCGCAAGATGCCGAAATTCTCGTGCATGACGGCGGCGACCGGGGCGATGCAGTTGGTGGTGCAGGAGGCGTTGTTGATGACTTTCGATTTGCCGGCGTTTTCTGGATTGACGCCGAGAACGTGCGTCGGCACGTTGCCGCCTTTGGCCGGGGCCGAGATGATGACGCGCTTGGCGCCGGCGGTCAGGTGCTGCGAGGCGCCGGCTTCGTCGGTGAAGCGGCCGGTGCATTCGAGCACGACGTCGATTTTTTCCGCGCCCCAGGGCAGCTTGGTCGGGTCCTTTTCGGCGTAGACGCGGATCTTCTTGCCGCCGACGATGAGGTTCTTGTCGTCGTGGCCGATCTCGTGTTCGTAGAGGCCGTAGCTGGTGTCGTGCTTGAGTAGATGGGCCAGAGTCTTGGTGTCGGTCAGATCGTTGACGGCGACGAACTCGAGATTCTTGAGCCGGCCGAAGGATGCCTTGAAGGTGTTGCGGCCGATGCGGCCGAAACCGTTGATGGCGACGCGGATGGGCATAAATGCGGGTGTTAATCGCTTTGCATTGTACAACGGCGCCGCAAATAAAAGAACCGCCTTGGTGGACGGTTCAGGATGGGTGGCGCCGGCGGCGCTTGCGGTCAGCCTTGCCGGCGGACGCGCTGGCCTCGTCGGGGATGCGGAACTCGCCGCGGACCGGAAAAAAGAGCGTGTCAACGAAGACCGTGAACAGGCAGACGAATGGCAGGACGATCACGATCAGGACCGGGATGAGGATGTCGAAGAGCTTTTCCAAGCTCCACTCGAACAGGTCGAAAGCGCGGCCGGCGATCCTGGCCAGCTTGTCCGCGACCGGCTCCCCGCGAGAGACGTGCGCGGCTCCGAAAGCGGCGGCGGGCGTGTTCGGTCTGAAAAAGTCCACGGTGTCCTCCTCTGTCGGCGAGCCTGAAAATGCCGACCATATAATCTAATACATCGGCCCTGAAAAAGCAAGCCTTGCGGCCTTGACGCCTGCTTTTGATCGGCGTTACATTCCCACGTTAAGCGGATTCCGCCGCCTAACATTCGCCGGGAGCCAAAATGTCTGATTCATTGGAAGAAGAGTCGGCCAAAGTCAGAGAAATGGAACGGTTGACGCCGCCGTATCATGGGCGCTTCGTCCTTCGGCGCATGGGCAAGGACGACGAGGGCCGCCGGAAGGTTCTCATCATGGGAGTGATCGTCGGCGAGACGCCGGAGATGCCTGACAAACCGGGCAAGTCTGCCGTCGATGAATTATGGGTGGCCAACATCCGCTTCGACGTTCTCGGCCGTTACCGCGACACCGGCAAGAGGTTTTTCGGCAAGAGCGCCGATCAAACCATCCTTGATGCGTGGTACGATGAAACGCTCTACGAGACCGTCGTGGTGCCGCTGCCCGCCGCGCCGAAGATAAAACGGCCGAAGAAAAAGGGGCCGCGATAGATGCGCCGACTTTCATGCGCCGACGCGGCGATCACTCAAAAACCCAGCGATGAGCTGGGTTTTTTCTATCACATTGCGCGGTCACGGCTATCGAACATTCGGTCGAAAAAACAAAAGACCGCCTTTTTGGGGCGATCAGGTTGAGACGGACTTGACGGGCCAGCAGTAGAGGATCAACGCCGTGAGCAAACAAACCGCGCCAATCGTGAAAAAAACCGAGGCCGAGCCAGTGACGACAGCGCTCACGAGCGCCGCATAGCCCAGACAAACCGAGACGATCGCTTGAGGCTTGGTGATGGCATATTCCTGAACGGCCGTGCTGGCGACAACGATGGGGTTGAGGACGGCGATGCCGACGATGCCCACGACGGGGTAGGCGCAGACCAGGATGTGAGCTATGTTATCAAAAACGCCGGAGATCAATGCCAATATTGACACCCCTCCGACAAAGGCGGCCCCTGCCAGAGCAGCGAGAAAAGTGCTCAAAAATAGCCGAGCCTCTGGCGGCATCGGCCGCACGGACGGTCTTCTGACTCGCCACACCGATGATGAGCATGGGGCTGCGGAACTGGCAGGAATCAGTGAAGTGACGAGCATGACGGACTCCTTTCCCGGCAAGATTTGAAAAGGCCGAGAGCGAAATCTAGCACTGTAAGGCAAAAAAAGCAAGAGTCCGGCACTGCGCCGGAGTCTTGCTTTGCTCGGTAGCAGCTACCTTTATTCCATCCCGAAGCGGACGAAGCGCTTGATGACGATGTTCTCGCCGGTCTTGGCGATGGTCTCTTTGAGGACCTCCTCGACGGTCTTGTCTTCGTCCTTGACGAAGGTCTGCTTGAGCAGGCAGACGTCGGAGTAGTACTTGGAGAGCTTGCCCTCGGCGATCTTCATCAGCATTTCATGAGGCTTGCCCGAACCATCGAACTCGGCCATGGCCAATTCTTTTTCCTTCTCGATCACCTCGGCCGGCACCTGTTCCGGGCCGACGTAGAGAGGGTTGGAGGCCGCGACCTGCATGGCGACGTCGTGGACGAAGTCCTTGAACTGCTCGGTCCGGGCCACGAAATCGGTTTCACACTGGATCTCGACCATGGCACCGACTTTGTTGTTCGAGTGGATGTAGGCATGCACCAGGCCTTCCTTGGTCTGGCGTTCGGCTTTGCCGCCGGCTTTGACGATCCCCTTCTTGCGCAGGGCTTCGGCCGCTTTGGCGACGTCGCCGCCGTTTTCCTCGAGCGCCTTCTTGCAGTCGACGATGCCGGCGCCGGTCAGATTGCGGAGCTCGGTCACTTTTTGCATGTCTAACATAAAAGATTGGAGGGCGGCCTTTAGGCCGCCTATCGGCCTGAAGGGCCGATTCAGCCGGGCGGGCTAAAGCCCACCCTCCTTAGATAGTCAACATTTTACGCGCCGATCGGAGCCTTCTTTTCCTGCGCCACCAGAGCGGCTTCGCGGGCGGCCTTGGCGTCGGCCACGTTCTGCTCGCGGACCTTCTTGCCGTCTTTGACGGCTTCGGAAACAAGCTTGGTCATCAGGTCGATCGCTTTGACGGCGTCGTCGTTGGACGGCATCGGATAGGCGATCAGGTCGGGATTGCAGTTGGTGTCGAGGAGCGCGACCAGCGGGATGTTCTTGACGGTCGCTTCGGCCACGGCCGTCTTTTCTTTCTTGATGTCGATCACGAAGAGCGCGTCGGGCGAGCGGTCGAGCGTCTGGATCCCGCCGACTTTGGCGTCGAGGTCGGCGATCTCCTTGGCGAAACCGGCCTGCTCTTTTTTGGTGTACTTCTGGAGTTCGCCCGAGGCCTGCTTGGACTTGAGGTCCTTGTAGTGGCGGATGAGATTGTGGACCTCGACGAAATTGGTCAGGGTGCCGCCGAGCCAGCGGTTCGAGACGTACGGAGCGCCGCACTCTTCGGCGTACTTCTTAACGATCGACTGGGCCTGGCGCTTGGTGCCCAAAAAGAGGATCACGCCGCCGCGAGCCGTCAGGTCGCGGACGAAATCGAGCGTCCGCTTGAGCTGGACCAGCGACTTTTCGAGGTCGATGATGTGGATGCCGTTGCGGGCGCCGAAGATGAACGGCTTGGTTTTGGGGTGCCAGCGGGACTCTTGGTGCCCGAAGTGCACGCCCGCCTGGAGCATCTCCAGGAGACTGGGGAGCTGGGTCATAGTATTATGGATACCTTTTAACCGCTGCGTCCGAGGTGCCGTGCCCCGCATGTGCAGGGAGGTTACGGGCCTCAAAATGGACGCATGAGAGATGAATAGAAGAGAACCCGCCGCTTTAAGGCGGTTTCTCCATGGATGGGAGTCTAATCGATAAAGGCGGAAAATGCAAGTATTGTATTATTCCTTGACCCTGCCCCGCTCCATCTTGATCCGTTGGACATCGAGTCCTGGTTTGCCGTCCCGTTCCTTGGCCAGTTCTTCAATCAAACTCCGCCGATGGCTGACCACTACGAAGGTCAGCTTGGGGTGCCGCCGATTTTCCCGGACCAGGATATCGGCCACTTCGGCCTCGGTCTCCTCGTCCAGGCCTTCTGTCGGTTCATCGAGAAAAACGATGCCGCCGTTTTCCTGCGACCGCATCTTGAGCATAACCCGCGCCAATCCCAAACGGGTCTTCTCGCCGCCCGAAAGGCCGGTCACCTTGCCGTCCAGATCGATGCCCTTGGCGGCCGAGAAACGCTCCCCCAGGCCGAGCTCGTCGATGACGCGGCTCATATCTTCGTCCGTTGCTCCGGGATTGCCGAAGCGCAGATTCTCACGCAGGTTGCCGCTGTCGAAGACGTAAGGGTGCTGGCTCAAGTAGGCGATGTGTCCGTAGATCGATCCGGGGCCGGTCCTCCGGATGTCGTCGGCGTTTTGGCCGCCGAAGCGGACATTTCCCTCGGTCGGCCTGTAATACCCGGCCATGAGTTTGGTCAGCGTCGTCTTGCCATGGCCGCTCATGCCCTCGATGCGGACCACGCTGCCGGCCGGAATCGAGGCGTTCACTTTTTCGATCAGTGTCTTGTCGCCGACGCGCAAGGTCACGTCCTTGAGCTCGATCGAAAAATCAGGAAGCTCGGCGGCGGAGACGCGCTTCTTGTCGGCCGAGGCTTCTTCGTCGGCGTAGCCATTGAAGACCTCTTCCATCTCGATGATGCTGGCGCAGCTTTCGAGCATGTGCGACTGCTGCCGGACGACGGTATCGAAAGAAGTCCGGAACATCCCGGAATAGACCAGGGCGGCGATGATCTTGCCGGATTCCTGGACGCCCAGGCCGCGCATGGCCACGCCGGCCACCGTCAGGCCGGCGATGACCGCCGGATTCAGCGCCGCGCCCATCTGAAAATCCATGCCCGCCCGGGCGGTCGCGCGTTCCTCCGTCAGTTCGTTGCTGCGCCGCATCAACGCCTCCAGACGCGGCCCCATGGAATCGCGCATGCCCGAAAGCACGATCTCCATGTGGGCGCTGATCTGTTCTTCGACCTCTTGCGCAGTCTTGTCTTCGGTCCGGTAAGACTCCCGGATGACCGGTTCGATCTTGCGCTGGGCGCGCCTGGCGATGGCTACGGCGATCGGCGCGCTGGCCAGGCTGACCAGGCCGAGCCGCCAGTCGTTGGCCATCATGATGCCGACGCCGGTGGCGGCGCCGGCGATGGCCGGGGCCGTGGCCTTGGCCATGCCCGAAAGGGTCTCCCGGAAGGCCGCCTGACCGCGGCGCATGGCCGTCATCAGCCGGCCGCGATCTTCTCCGGCCGCCATTTTTTCTCCCGGTTGGAACACCAGATCTTTCGACAGACGTTCGTTGAGGCCGCCTTCTTTTTCGGTGACCTGATTGAGGAAACCGTCGAACTCGACGGTCAGTTTCTTCTTGACCCAACCGAGGCCGGCCGAGCCTCCGAAGTATCCGGCGGCAAACAAGGCGGCGACTTCCATCGTCTGGCTGTCCATCATCTTTTGCAGCATCGCCGGCACCGCGCCCTCGGCGGCACCGATACCGATGATGCCGGCGGCGAGTTTGGCATAGTGAGTCTTCTCGCCTTCGGACAGGTAATCACGCCAGGTGTCGAGCATGATCTCGAGCTTGCGCATCCCCGGCGTCTCGCCCTCCGGCGCCATCTCCGGCAGTTCCTCGCCGCCCGCCAACACGCACAGGCCGTCGATCTGCTCGCGGCTGAAACCGAATTTTTCATAACGCCGATACATTTCCTTGCGCACGGCCTGCTGCCGCTTCTCCGGATCTGCGAAACGCGCGTTCGCTTCCGTCGCTTTTTGCAATGCTCGGGTGAATTGCGCGGCATTCTTCGACTGGTTGAACTGGTCGGCCCACATCTCCATGTTGAAGAGCATGTCCTGCTCGCCGACCGACATCGACCGTTCGACTTTTCGCCCGTCGGATGTCAAATACGAAATCAGGTAGCCCTCTTCGGGAACTGCCTCGACGGCGATGCCTGTCGGGCTATCCTTGAAGTTCTCGGCTCGGACGGCCAGCTTTCGGAGGCGTTCGGACAGCGTTTCGTCGATTTCGGCAGCAAAACCTTCCTCGCCGACCTTCTTGGCCGCTGCTTCCAGCACGGACTGCATCTCGGCCGACAATTCTTCGGGGATTTCGGGCGAGCCGAAGGTTTCGATCATTTCGGCCTCGACGCTCTTCGAGTAGTCATCGAGACACTCCGAGACCTCTTGAGGCAAGACTTGGCGGAGTTCATCCTCCGCCTGACGTTTGGCCTCATTACGAAGATCTTCGGGCTTTCTCATGAGATCATCCGGTCCTGGGCGGAAGAATTCGCTTTTCATACATCAAGAGATTTCCAGATAATGATAGAGCGATTGCCGGGAAATGACCACTTCCATGGATCGAAGACCGTCCCTTGCCATTTATGCACGGCTCTGCTATCCTCTCCCCATTGCCTAACCCCTCTATGAAGAAGGAAACTCATCCTACGTATTACCCGGACGCCAAAGTCGCTTGCGTCTGCGGCAACACTTTCACGGTCGGTTCGACGGTCAAGGAGATCCAGGTCGAACTGTGTTCGAATTGTCATCCCTTCTACACCGGCAAGCAGAAGCTGGTCGACACCGCCCGCCGCGTCGAGAAGTTTCAGGAGCGCTCGACCAAGAAGACCGGCGTCGTCCGCACCGCCGCCGCCAAGGCGACCAAAGAGTCCGCCCGCAAGGCCAAGCGCAAGCCGCTCGACGAGAGCAAGTAACCGGAATAGTATACAATCTGACGGGAGTAATGGAGACGGCTCCGTTACTCCTTTCTTTAATACGACGATGATCAATCTCGCCAAAAAAATTTCCGAAAAACGCGACCGGTCCGCCGAACTCGAGGGCCTGCTTTCGAACGCCGAAATTTTGTCGGACAATAAAAAGATGACGGCGCTGTCGCGCGAGTACAACGACGTCAAGCATGCGCTCGAGATCGGCGAGCGCTATGAAGCCCTGCAGCGGGCCAAAGCCGAGACCGAAAAAACCTTGGGCGAAACGGCCGATGCCGACCTGGTCGCCATGGCCAAAGAGGAAGACGCCCGGCTGACGCTTGACCTCGAACGGGCCAAGGCCGAACTCGAAGCCGCGCTGGTGCCGCCCGAGCCGATGGACGACCGCAACTCCTACGTCGAAATCCGGGCCGGGGCCGGCGGCGACGAGGCGTCGTTGTTCGCCGCCGAACTCTTCCGGATGTACGCCCGTTTCGCCGAGCGCCACGGCTGGAAAACCAAACTGTCGTCGTCGAGCCGGACCGAGCTCGGCGGATTCAAAGAAGTCGTCTTCATGATCGAGGGCCAGAACGTCTATCGCGAGCTCAAATACGAAATGGGCGTGCATCGGGTCCAGCGCGTGCCCGAAACCGAGAAGGCCGGCCGGGTCCACACCTCGACCGTGACCGTCGCCGTCATGCCCGAGGCCGAGGAAATCGACATCAAGATCGATCCCAAAGACCTGCGCGTCGACACGTTTTTGGCCGGCGGCCACGGCGGCCAGAGCGTCCAGACGACCTACTCGGCCGTGCGCATCACCTATTTGCCGACCGGCATGATCGTCCAGTGCCAGGACGAGCGCTCGCAGCTCCAGAACCGCGAGCGGGCGATGTCGATTCTGCGGGCCCGCTTGTATGCCATCGAAGACGAGAAGCGCCGCTCGGCCGAGATCGCCATGCGCCGTTCGCAGATCGGCAGCGGCGACCGCTCGGAAAAAATCCGGACCTACAACTTTCCGCAGGATCGCGTCACCGACCACCGCATCAAACAGAGCTGGCACAACATTCCCGGCGTTCTGGACGGCGATCTCGATCCGATCATCACCGCGTTGAAAGCGGCGTCTTTGGCCGCCGAATAAAACTCGCCTGTCCCTTTAGCGCCAGGCACCATCCTATGCTTCCAGCCAAAACAGCCGTCATCATGGCCGCCGGACTCGGCACCAGGATGCGTCCGCTGACCGACGACACGCCCAAGCCGCTGCTGCCGGTGCTGGGCCGCCCGATCCTGGAGTGGAACATCGAATCTCTCCCGGCCGAAATCACCGAGGTCGTGCTGGTCGTCTCGTATCTGGCCGAAAAAATCCGGGCGCACTTCGGCGACTCCTGGGGCGGCCGCGCCATCCGCTACGTCGAGCAGCCCGATCTCAAGGGTACCGGCATGGCCCTCGCCGCCTGCGCCCCGCTGCTCGCCGGCCGCTTCGTGGTCATGAACGGCGACGATCTGTACGCCCGCGAGGACATCGAGGCCGCGCTCAAGCACGAGCTGGCGATCCTGGCCAAACCGGCCGAGGGACCGGGCCGCTTCGGCGCTTTCAAGGTCGATGCCGCCGGCAATCTCGTCGACATCGTCGAAGGCGGCGAGACCGGACCCGGCTCGCTCATCAACATCGGCCTCTACGTCCTCGACCGCCGCGTCTTCGACTATCCGCCGGTGCCGATCAAGGACGGCGCCGAGTTCGGCCTGCCGCAGCAGGTCGCGCTCATGGCCAAGGATCACCGGGTCGCGATCCTCAAGGCCGGCTTCTGGGTGCCGATCGGCTATCCCGAAGACCTGGCCAAAGCCGAATCTCTGCTCAAGAAAAAACTCGGCCCATGACCCTGGCGCATTCCCTTTCCTACGGCGCCGCCAAGCTGCGCCGCCATCGCTGCCAGGATTCGGAGCCGGCCCGCGAAGCCGAGCTTTTGCTTTCTCTCGCCAGCGGTCTGCCGCGTGAAATGTTTTTCGCCCATCCCGAACGAAAGCTCCCCGCCGCCGCCCGAAAAAAGTTCGCCGATCTCATTCGCCGCCGAAGCCGGCATGAACCGCTGGCGCATCTGACCGGCAGCGCCTGGTTCTACGGCCGCGAGTTCGCCGTATCGCCAGCGACGCTCATCCCCCGCCCGGCGACCGAAGCGATCGTCGAAACGGCCATCGCCGAAGCCCGACGCATCGGCGCCGACATCGTGATAGACGTGGGAACCGGCTCGGGCTGCATCGCCGTCAGCCTGGCCGCGGCCCTGCCGAAAATCCGCGTCGTCGCCACCGACATCTCGTCGGCGGCCCTGCGCCAGGCGCGAAAAAATGCCGCTCGTCACGGCGTCGCCGGCCGCATCGACTTCAAGAAATCCGATCTCCTCGGCTCGCCGGCCGCCTCGCTGAAAAAATCGCGCGCGGTGATCGTCGCCAATCTTCCTTACGTGCCGACCGCGCTGATGCGGCGGCTGGCGCCCGACATCCGCCGTTTCGAACCCCGGACCGCCCTCGACGGCGGCAAAGACGGACTCGATTTTTATCGCAAACTCATCGTCCAGGCAGCCGGCCTCCGCGGCGCCCTGATCTGCGAAATCCTCCCGAACCAGTACCGCTCGCTGGCCGCCTTCGCCAAAAAAAACATTCCCGGCTGTGAAACCGGGAAGGTCTTGAATCTCGCCGGCGTCACCGTCGGCATCGTGCTTCGAAGATGACTACGGCGTGACCGTGTGATCGCCGGGCTCGCCGGCGCCGGAATTGGATTCCAAAGTATAACGAAGGGTGTACTTCGAACCGCTGGCGCTGTCGTAGTAATAGCATTTTGCGATATCGGTCGGAAACAACGGATCGATCAGCTTCGCGCCCGCGCTGACCACGCCTTTGGCCACGATTTCGGTCGAAACCAAGTCGGCGCCGGTGATGCAGCCCGTATACGTCGGATATCCTCCGGCCTGCGCGATGTACAACGAGAGCGCTCGTTGCAATTGTTCGATATTCGAAGCCCGGCGGACATCGCGGCGTTTAGCCTGCACGTTCTTCATGGCATAGGCGGCGGTCGACGCCAGCAAACCTATGATGCCGATGACGATCATCAGTTCGATCAGGGTGAAACCGGGCTTGGCGTTTTTTCGCGATTGGGCAGGTGACATGGCCGCAGTGGGTTATGAATGATGACGCGATTCATTCGTAGACGAGCTTGGTTCCTTCGGGAACGACCTGGATCCAGGTGATGCCGGCATGGAAGACCGCTTCGGTCCCGTCTTCGGCCAGGAACTTCGTCCGGCCGTCGGCAGACTCCTTGGTCCACGAGCCCTTGACGACGCGGCCGCCGCTCGCGACCAGCGCTTCGCCCTTGCCGACCGTGCCGATGCGGCGCCGGCCGACTTCGTCGAGAATGACCACCTCGGCGAATTGTACCACGACGTTCTTGGCCCGGACAACGTTGCCGTCCTGGTCGAGGAATTCGCCGCCGCCCTGCCGGCGGACGTAGTCGTCGGCTTGGCGGTCATAGCGCCAGCTGCGACCATAGGCATCGTTGACCGAAGATGAGATTTCCAAGTCGGCGACGTTGTCGGGCCGTTCGGCCAGCGGACGGTCGTTCTCGTACTTCCAGGCCGCCAGGGCCTTCGCCGGTTCCGGCCAGAGCTTGGCCGCGGCCGCGGCCAGCTGCTCGCCCGACGTATAGACGTTGTGCGGCGCCTTGCGCGCCTTGTCGCGCCAGAAAAATCCGCCGCGCGAATATTCGTTGAAATCGCGGACGGCCGAGGTCGAAATCTTTTCCAAAGCCTCGGGGCTGCCGCCGACATGGACGAAAACGGCGTCGTATTCGCGGGCCCAGTCGATGAAGTACGGACGAGCCGAACGCACCGGCCCGATCTTGGCGGTCTTGGCATCACCCGGGAAGATCGCCAGGAAACGGGTGATGCCGCCCTCGACCGGCGACTCGATGACGACCGCGGCCTCGGTCAGCCCGGACTGCGGCCGAGCGTCGATCATGTTGTCGATCGAAACGGCGAAAGGAAGCGCCTCGGTCGCGGCGGCATCGAGCGGCTTGCCGTCGAGAGCCCGCCGGCTGGCCGGCTCGGGATTCTCGATCGCGACCTGGCCGCGAT
>JACQSM010000096.1 GCA_016205965.1 Candidatus Uhrbacteria bacterium | reverse complement strand
TCGGCGCCACGTTCCCGGAGTGCGTGCCGCTCCTGACCGACACGCCGAAAATCCGCAGCCTGACCGACCCGCTCAAGAAGATGTCCAAGAGCCTGGGCGAACGGAATCTGATATCGCTGGCCGATGAACCCGAAGCGATCCGCGACAAGATCAAGCGCGCCATCACCGAAACCACCGGCGTCATCAAAATGTCGGAAGAGGATCTCGAACGCCAGCTGGCCAAGACCGACCTGGCTACGGCTACGCTCGACGAGCTGCGCGGCATCAGCGGCGTCTGGAATCTGTTGACCATGCTCAAGCTTTTCGGCAAATCAGGTGAGGCCGATCGCGTCCTGGCCGGCCAGCCGATCAAATACAGCGAACTCAAAAATCTGGTCGCGACCCGCGTGGCCGAGCATTTCGCGCCGTTCCGCGCCAAGCGCAAAGTGCTGGCGAAAAATCCGGCTAAGGTCCGGGCCGTGCTGGCCGCCGGAGCGAAAAACGCCCGCGCCGCCGCCAAAGCGACCATGCAGATCGTGCGCAAAAAGATCGGCCTGCGATAGTTGACGCTCGCGCGGCCCGTGCTACTGTCAATTCAGGCCTTTCACAACGAAGGAGAGGGCCATGCACAGAACCCTGACCACGGCATCGCTTGTCGCGCTTTTCGCCGTTTCCTGCGCATCCGACCGCGCGCCCAAAAAGCCCGCGGCCGCGCCCCGGGAGGCGGCCCCGAAGAAAGAGGCTGCTCCGAAGACCGAGGCGCAGCCCGAAAAACCGAGGCCGCCCCAGATCGAAACCAGAAAATTTCCGCTCGTGCCCGACGCCGACTGGGAAGTGCTGGTTCCGAAAGATCCGAAGACCATGGAAAAGGGGTCTGCGGTCATGATCTTCGTCAACACCGCCGCCAAAGCCAGCATTCAGGTCTTCGAGTTTCAGATCGAGGACGGTTCCACGGTGATGATGGCCGAGTCCATGCGGAAGACGTTGCGCAGGAACGGCTACACGGTCGGCGATCTGGAATCGACCGACGCCATGCCCGGCCAGCCGTCGCTGTTCGTCTACCGCAAGGAAGAGGGCGACGGCGACGTCCGCGCCGGCCAAGTCCTGGCCATGCGCCTTCATGAGAAGCCCGATGTCCAGTTCGTCTTTGCGGCCGCCTGGCCCGAGGCCGTCACCGCCGAAATGACCGGCGATCTCTACTGGATCGCCCAGCACTTCCAGGTGCGCGTCGGCGACGAGAAAGATCCGCCGCCGGCATCGGCGCCGCCTCCGGGAAAGTCCGGGGGCACGACGGCCACCGGCCCCAAACCCGAAGGAGAAGCGGAATGACCGCCCGAGCGCCGCTGTTCTGCCTTGTCCTCTTGGCCGCCTGCGCCACCGAGAAGTCCGCACGGCAACCGCCGAATGATCCGGCAGTTCCGCTGCCGGTTCCCAACGAGGCTCCCCGGCCCAGCGTCGACGGCCGACCGCAAGTCGTCATCCACGCGTCGCCGATCGGCTCCGGTTGGATCGGCATGGGCGAACCGGTGCCGGCCGGCAGCCCGCGGCTGGCCAGCGACCTTTGGCGGCAAACGGAGATCGGCGCCGAAATCACCATCGCCGTCTACAAGAAGCCGGTCGACGAAGTGGAAGCCAGCGCCCGCAAGGTGCGGCGAGGCTTCTACGAAGGCGGAGCCGCCGTCTCGGAAATCGTCGTCGAGGACGGAGCCAAACGCGCCTGGTTCCGCCTCGAAGCCGAACCGGGCGGACGGCGTACGAGCGGCAAAGTGGTGGTCGTCCATGTCCATGACGACCCCTCGATGATCGCCATCATGATCGGTCTGTGGCCGCCCGAACACGACGCCCGGCTGGCCGAAGAGATCGACCTGATGGCCGACAACCTGACCGTCACGGTCTACTAGCCAATTAACCCCGGACTCACCGTCCGGGGTTTTCTTTCAAGGAATCCACACGCAGCATTTCCGATCGGAAAATGAACGTTTCAACGGAATTCTTTGCAGGAATACATTAAACCGCTTCTTTTGCAGTCGCGACCGCAGACAAGAACTTGCCCGGGAGAGAGTCTGGCCTGTGGCACGGCCCAGTTCCAGCACTGGTCGAAGCTGGAAAACTCTTTTTCGTAAAAATACGCAAGGTTCGGTCCCATGAGCTTTCTGGTTTCCTGATCAGGCCAAATGAATGCGTTCCATTTAGGAGTCGCGATGGCGGCAAAAAAAATAAACTGGCCGACGCCCGAAAGCAATGCAAGCCAGGCAAAGAATTTGACGGTATCGACGCTCCAGCGCGTCGCGCCAGAATACCCCGCTAGCGCGCCCATGCCGAACGAACCCGACAACCGCGCTGCACCGCCCCAAAAAATGATCCACAGCCAAAGCAGGACCATGAGGAGAAAGCCGAAAAGACGCGCCGCAAAACCACCACTCACCAAGCCGCCGACGATCAGCACACAAGCGATGAGCACGAGCAGCCAACCGGGCGGCTTACCGCCACCGGGTCGCACCTGTATCGACGGCGCAGATGCCGTTTCGGGCGTTAAGCCCTCGCGGACATAACGGATATGAAAGTCTACATCATCAACAGACCAGCCGGCAGTCAACAAATCGATCCTGATTTGATACAAAGTCTTACCTTCTTTCTTGGAAGCCTCGATGAAATCCAAGAGTTCTTGAT
>JACQSM010000085.1 GCA_016205965.1 Candidatus Uhrbacteria bacterium | reverse complement strand
GAACCGATGGTGATGACCTGGCCGCTGACCACGCCGACCGCTTCGTAGCGCAGATTCTGGAAGCCGCGCATGACGGCGTACATGATGAGGTGGACCGAATCGAGCACCATGACCAGCGAGGCGATGGTGATCATCAGCAGCGTCTGCTCGGAGTAGCCGAGCATGCGCGAAACTGAATGCACGGCGAGGAGGCTGACGCCGGCCAGGATTGCCTTGAGTCCGAGGACGTTGGCGAGGAGTTTGTTGGCGCGTTCGGGAACCTTGGCGACCTCGCGCACCAGGACGTTCGATAGCCCGATGTCGGTCAGGATCGAAAACATCGTGGTGAACGAGACGGCCAGGAAGTAGCGGCCGGTTCCTTCGACACCGACGGTCCGGGCCACGACCGTGAAATACAAAAAAGAGAGCAGCTTCTGCCCCACGAAAGCGCTCATCAGGTATGCGGTATTTTTGACCACCCGCCCGGCGGACGACATAGTGCGCTCGACCCGTGAATATGCCCGAATCGTACCCGGTTTCTACGGTCCTGACAACACCTATTTTGGCTTTAAAAAAGAAAAAAACGCCGGACAAAGTCCTGTCGAAACAAAACCGCCTCGCAGCGGTCGCGGGGCGGTCCAAAAATCTCATTAACGCTTGGCCCACTGGGGGGCGCGGCGGGCCTTGCGAAGACCGTACTTTTTGCGCTCGACCTTGCGGTCGTCGCGAGTCAGGAAGCCCATGGCTTTGAGGGTCTTGCGATACTCGGGGTTGATCTCGAGCAGGGCCCGGGAAATGCCCAGGCGGGCCGCTTCGGCTTGGCCGCGGATGCCGCCGCCGGAAACCTTGAGCGTCAGGGTGACCTTGCCGTCGTGGCCGACGGCCTTGAGCGGCGCGGTCAGAGAGTCGCGAAGTTCGAAGCGCGGAAAATACTCGCCGTAGGGCTTGCCGTTGACGGTGATGTCGCCGGAACCGGTCGTCCAGAGCTTGGCCTGGGCGACGGAAGTTTTGCGGCGACCGACGGCGTAGACATATCCGCCTTCCGGAACGACGGCAGCGGGAGCGGCGGCTTCGACAGCCTCTTCCTTGGCGACCGCCTTGCGGCGGGCCACGGCCTTCTTCGGCTCCTTCTTCTCATCCTTCTCTTCAGCCGGTTTTGCGGTTTTGCGAGGAATCGCGGTCATATTAGTCGTTGTGGACGTTCAGGCGCTTCAAGCGATCTTTGCGCTGGCGATTCTTGGGGAGCATGCTGCCGACGGCGCGCTCGATGGCCGAGGCCGGATTCTTGGCCATGACCGTCTTGAGCTGGGTGGCGCGCATGCCGCCCGGGTAGCCGCTATAGTGGAAATAGACCTTGCCCTCGAGCTTGTGACCGGTCACTTTGACCTTGGCAGCGTTGCGAACCTCGACGACGGCACCGCCATCAATCTGGGGCTCGTAAGTAGCCTTGTTCTTGCCCTGCAAAAGCCGGGCGGCCTCGGTGGCCACGCGGCCGATCGATTTGCCGGCGGCGTCGAGAGTCACGGTTGTCCTTTGTTTGGAAATCGCCATACTTTTATACCAATTCGATCTGAACCATCTCGGCGGCATCGCCCTGGCGCTGGCCGATGTTGGTGATGCGCACATACCCGCCCTGGCGAGTCTTGTAGCGTGGTGCGATGTCTTCGATCACTTTCTTGACGGCGTTTTCGCCGTAAATCACGGCGGCGACGGCGCGTCGCGCATTCACCGAACCCTCTTTGCCGACCGAGATCATCTTTTCGACAAGCGGACGGACGGCTTTGGCCTTCGCCTTGGTCGTCCTGACCTTCTCGTAGAGAATGATGTTGGTGGCCAGACCGCGAAGCAGGGCTGCGCGGGGGCCTTTTTCTCTGTCGAGGATTTTTCCGGAATTTCGGTGACGCATACGGGTATCAGCGGCGGGAATTACTTCTTTTTCTTGGCCGCTTTCTTGGCTTTCTTCTTTTCGCCATCATCGTCTTCGGCCGACGCATCGGCGGCCGGTTCAGCGGCAACCGGAGCCTCTTCGGACGGAACGGCCATGGCGGCGACTTCTTCAGCGGGAGCGGCGACGGCGCCGCGACCCAAGATCAGCGAAAAGTGATCGATCAGGATTTTGACGGCGCGGTCGAGAGCTTCCGGCGGCGCGATGGTGCCATCGGTTTCGATCGACATGATGAGTTTGTCGTAGTTGGTGATTTCGCCGACGCGGACGTTCTCGACGCGGAAGCCGACATCCTTGACCGGCGTGTAGATGGCATCGACGGCGATGACGCCGAGCTCGGGCTTCTCTTTGGCCCGTTCCTCGGTCGGAATGAAGCCGCGGCCCTTGCCGACGAAGATTTCCATGTCAAACTCGGCCTTCTTGTCGGTCAGGGTGGCGATGTGTAGGTCGGGATTGACGATCTCGACGCTGGAATCGGCTTCGATGTCGGCGGCGGTGACCTCTTTTTCGCCCTTGACCTTGAGGGTCAGGCGAACCGGCTCATCGGAAAACACGCGCATGCGCAGGGCCTTGAGGTTGAGGATGATCTCGAGGACATCCTCCTTGACGCCGGCCATGGAGGCGAATTCATGCTGGGCGCCCTTGATTTTGACGGCCGTAACGGCGGCGCCGGGCAGCGACGAAAGGAGCACGCGCCGCAGGGCGTTGCCCAGGGTGGTGCCGTAGCCATGAAAACACGGCTCAACCGTGAGGGTGGCCTCGCGATCGGTGCCGCCGGGCACGAGCTCAATTTTCGACGGAAGCAAAATCTCTTCCATACGTAGAGTTTAACGAGAGTAGAATTCAACGATGAGTTTGGGATCGAAACCCTGGCGCAGGTCCTGGCCTTCGGGTTTGGCCAGAATCTTGCCGCTCTTCTCCTTGGGATCGAGCAAAAGCCAGGCAGGGGTGGTGTGCTTTTCGAGCGTGGCGCCGGCGTTCTCCATCAGCTTGCTGGTCAGGATGGTCGGCTTCAATGAAACCACGTCGCCGGATTTGACCGAAAAAGACGGGATGTCGACGCGCTTGCCGTTGACCAGGACGTGGCCGTGGCTGACCAACTGGCGAGCCATCGAGCGCGACTTGGACAGGCCGAGGCGGTAGACGACGTTGTCGAGGCGCATCTCCAAAATCTGCACCAAGAAATCGCCGGTGTTGCCGACCTTGCGGGTGGCGCGTTCGAAATAGTTGTGGAACTGGCGTTCGAGGATGCCGTACATGTTCTTGGCCTTCTGCTTTTCGCGCAGCTGGACGCCGAACGGGGTCAAGCGGGTGCGCGAAGTCGGGCCGTGAACGCCCGGCGGAAAATTCCTTTGCACCACCGGGCACTTGCCGGTGAAACACTTCTCGCCCTTGAGGTAGAGTTTCTCTCCCTCACGGCGGCACTGTCGGCATTTTGCTTCAGTCTTTCTCGCCATATGTGTTTAGACGCGGCGCGGCTTGGCCGGGCGGCAACCGTTATGCGGAATCGGAGTCATATCTTTGATCGACAGGACGTTGACGCCGTTGGCGTGGAGCGCCCGGACGGCGGCCTCGCGGCCGGAACCGATGCCTTTGACGAACACGTTGACGTCTTTGAGGCCGGCTTCGCGGATTTTGTCGACGACGTCCTTGACGATGATGCCGGCGGCATAAGGCGTGGCTTTCTTCGGGCCCTTGAAACCGACGTGTCCGGCGCTGGACCACCCCAGGACGTTGCCGTTCAAATCGGTCAGCGTCACGATGGTGTTGTTGTAGCTGGCGTAGACATACGCAAGGCCATGACTCACCTGCTTGACGGCTTTCTTCTTGCCGCGGGCGCGAGCCTTGACGTCCTTCTTCTCGGTATCAGCGCCGGCCTCGACGGCGGGCGCCTTGGTGGTCAGTTCGTCAGCCATATTATGTCTTCATGCCGGCCTTGATGCGGCCCGATCCCATGGTCTTGCGGACGTTGCCGCGGACCGTGCGGGAATTGGTCTTGGTGCGCTGGCCGCGGGCCGGAAGGCCTTTGGCGTGGCGCATGCCGCGATACGAGCCGATCTCTTTCAGGCGCTTGATGTTGGCCATGACTTCGCGGCGCAGTTCGCCTTCGACTTTGAAATTCTTTTCGATCTCGTCGCGCAGGCGATTGACGTCGGCCTCGACCAGGTCGTTGGCCCGGGTGTCCTTGTTGATCTTCAATTTCTCGAGGATCGCCAGGGCGCGCGAATCACCGATGCCGTAGACATAGGTAATGGCCACCTGGATGCGCTTATTAGGAAGAGTGATGCCGGCAATGCGTGCCATAGTTATCCTTGACGCTGTTTATGCTTGGCGGTTTCACAAATGACGTAGACGCGGCGATGACGACGGACCACTTTGCAATTGCGGCAAATTTTCTTGACGGAAGCGCGGACTTTCATGGTCTTTTCTAAAAACGATAGACGATTCGGCCCTTGGTCAGGTCGTAGGGCGACATCTCGACTTTGACCTCGTCGCCGGGAAGCAGACGGATCCGGTTGAGACGCATTTTGCCGGAAAGATGACAGAGGACGATGGTGCCGTTCTCGATCCGCACCCGAAAGGTCGCTGCCGGCAGCGTTTCTTCGACGACGCCATGCATCTCGATAAACCCTTTGGAAACGGCTTGAGTGGCGGACGTCGCCTCTCCTTTATTCTTCTTCTGCTTACGCCGATGAGCCATAACGGCTTGGACTGTACCGAATAAAAAAAGGTTTGGCAAGCCCTCCGGGGACCGGCGTCCCTTTAAGAGGACCTTATCGCCATAAGCCACCCTATTGTATCAGGGAAAATTACCCTGTCAAGGGGCCTAAATTAGCCAAAAAAAAGAGAGCCTTTCAGGCTCTGAACGAGACGGTCTTCTAATAGGGGGCTTTCCTGCAGCCACGGAGCGGCCCGGCTTCGCTGTGCTGAAGAATCCGAATCCGGAGTTCACGCATCAGGATGCCGGAGCTGGCGCTTTTGAACATCCCCTCGGCGAGCATGTCGAAGGTCTCGTTCCAGGAGGCTTTCCAGAGCGTGATCTGCTCGTTGCCATCACCCTTCGGTTTCTGACGTGGCGTCCGCTCGGTGACCGAAGCGATGAACAACCAGAGCCGCTCGGTGAGGATACCGTTGCTGGGATAGACTGGCGGCAGCGGATCGAGGTCAGTTTCGGCGATCTCGAATCCCGTTTCTTCCTTGAGTTCGCGGATGGCGGCACTGATCGGCGTTTCCTTCGGCTCGATCATGCCGGCCGGGATCTCGTGGGATAGGACGATATCCTTGGGAACATTGAACCTTCGAGCGCCGGCGCCGAGACAATCGGCGGTTCTGACCATGATCCCTCCCATTTCCGTTTCGGCGAAGGCGCGCAGATAACGCGGCTGAACGATGTAGTACACTTCGCGCTTCTCGAAATCAACCGGCAGGATCACGACTGCGTTGCCCCGCTCGATCATTTCGAAGCGGTGCGGTATGCCGCCGACTTCATAGGAGTAGAGCGAAAGATAGCCTCTGCGTTCACATGACAAGTGGCGGTAGACGTACTCGAGCGGTTGCTGACCAACGGTATCGATGAGCGTTGGCATTTTAATCCTCCGTTTTCCGTGTGGAAGGTACGAGCTTCGGCCAAAATAGACGAAAACACGAAGAAGGTCAAGAAGAGAAAGGCGGGCTGCCCGCCCAGTTTTACTCTATAGATGCCTTGATGCGCCTGATACCCGCCGAGGAAGCTTCTTCTTTGAGAATCTTGAACTTGCCGACCAGGGCGGTGTGTTCGACGTGCGGGCCGCCGCAGATTTCTTTGGAGAAGTAGCCATGCTTGTCGTCGCCGACCATGTAGACTTTCACTTTGTTGCCGAGCATGGCGTATTTGTCGTCGAACAGGCCGATGGCTCCGGTTTTCTTGGCTTCGTCGACGGTCAGCATCTCGAAATGCACCGGATAATCCTTGGCGATCTGTTCGTTGACCATGTCCTCGGCTTTCTTAACCTGCTCGGACGTCATCTTGGCGCCGTGCGAGAAATCGAAACGCAAACGCTCCTGGGTGATGTTCGAGCCGCGCTGCTCGACATGCGGACCGAGGACGTTGCGCAACGCCTGGTGCAGCAAGTGGGTGGCGGTATGCATGCGGACGACGCGCTCGGAATGGTCGGCCAAACCGCCGGCGAATTTCTGTTCGGCGCCGATGCGCGACAGGTCGGAGTGCTTTTTGGATTCGGCGTCCCACTCGGCGACGTTCACTTTTTTTCCAAGAACCTCCTCGGTCAGTTCCATCGGGAAGCCGAAAGATTCGTAGAGATAAAAAGCCCGAAGGCCGGGAATTTCTTGCGCCGCCGCGAATTCATCTTTCATTTTGGTCGCTTCCTGAAGGCCGCGCTGGAGGGTTTTGGAAAACTTGTCCTCCTCTGCCGTCATGGTCGAGGTGATGCGATCCTTGTTTTGCGCCAGTTCGGGATAAACATCCTTATACATGGCGACCACGGCCTCGGCGATGTCGGCGGTAAAGAAGCCGCTCATGCCCAGCTGGTGTCCGAAACGGATCGCCCGGCGCATCAATCGGCGCACGATGTAGCCCTGATCGACGTTCGACGGACCGACGCCGCGCGGATCGCCGATGATGAAGGTGGCTGCCTTCACATGGTCGGCGATGATGCGCATCCAGCGGGTAATTTCTTCGCTCTCGCCGTACTTTTTCCCCGAACGATGTTCAATCACGCGCAGAATCGGGATGAAAAGTTCGGTGTCGAAGACCGTTTTTTTGCCCTGGAGCACCAAAGTCAGCCGTTCGAGGCCCATGCCGGTGTCGACGTTCTTGTTGGCCAATGGCGTCAGCACGCCGTCGGCGCCTTTGTTGAACTGCATGAAGACGTCGTTCCAGATCTCGACCCAGCGGCCGTCTTTGGGATCGAAGGCCGCCGGAGCGGCGCCGTCGCCGGTCCAGTAAAACATTTCGGTATCCGGACCTTGCGGACCGGGATGTTTGCCGCCGGCCGGCCACCAGTTGTCGTCTTTGCCGAGGTATGCGATGCGCTCCTCTGGAACGCCGTACGATTTCCAGATGCCGGCGGACTCATCATCGCGCGGCGTCGAGTCGTCGCCGGCAAAAACCGTCACCGCCAGGTTCTTCGGATCGATGCCGAGCCACTTTTTATCGGTCAAAAATTCGAAGCTCCAGGCGATCGCTTCTTTTTTGAAATAATCCCCGAGCGACCAGTTGCCGAGCATCTCGAAAAAAGTCAGGTGGCGATTGTCGCCGACCTCGTCGATGTCGCCGGTGCGGATGCATTTTTGGGCGTCGGCCAGGCGTTTACCTTCGGGATGCGGCTCGCCCAGCAGATACGGCACCAGCGGGTGCATGCCGGCGGTCGTGAAAAGCACCGTCGGGTCG
>JACQSM010000084.1 GCA_016205965.1 Candidatus Uhrbacteria bacterium | reverse complement strand
ATCGAGCTCAAGAAAGACGCCTACCCCAAGAAGGTGCTCAACCGTCTGTTCATGCAGACCCAGCTGCAGGACACTTTTCATGTGAACATGCTGGCCCTGGTCGACGGCCTCCAGCCGCGCGTTCTGAACCTGAAGACGACCCTCGAGCACTACGTCGCCCACCGCCAGGAGATGGTCAAGAAGCGGACCGAGTTCGATCTGGCCCGAGCCAAGGACCGCGCCCATATTCTCGAAGGCTTGAAGATCGCGCTCGACAATCTCGACGCCGTCATCAAGACGATCCGCGCTTCCTACGACAAGGACGAAGCCAAGGCGAATTTGATCAAGAAGTTCAAGCTGACCGACGTTCAGGCGACGGCCATCTTGGAAATGCGCCTGCAGCAGCTTGCCAACCTCGAGCGCAAGAAGATCGAGGACGAACTCAAGGAAAAGCTCGAACTCATCAAGGAGCTCGAAGCGATTTTGCGCTCGCCCAAGCGCATCTCCGGCATCATTCAAAAGGAGACCAAGGAGATCAAGGAGAAGTACGGCGACGAGCGTCGGACCCAGATCGTGGCCGGGGGAGTCAAGGAATTTTCGGCCGAGGATCTGATCCCCAACGAGCCGACCGTGGTGCTCATCACCGCCGACGGCTACATCAAGCGCCTGCCGCCGGACACTTTCCGAACCCAGTCGCGCGGCGGCAAAGGCGTCGCCGGCGTCACCACCAAGGAAGACGATCTGGTCGAGCATCTGTTCTCGACCACGACCCATGCGGATTTGTTGTTTTTCACCTCGCGCGGTCGAGTCTTCCAGCTCAAGGCCTACGACGTGCCCCAGGCGTCGCGCACGGCCAAGGGCCAGGCGCTGGTCAACTTTTTGCAGCTGGCTCCCAACGAGAAGGTCACCACCGTGCTCTCCGGCGAGCAGGTCGAGGAACAGAAATTTTTGATGATGGCGACGCGCCAGGGCGTGATCAAGAAATGCGCCATCGAAGAGTTCGCGAGCGTGCGCCGCTCCGGTCTCATCGCCATCAAACTCCACGACGACGACGTCCTCGAGTGGGTCAAGCCGACCGCGAGCAACGACGATATCGTCATGGTCACGGCCGACGGCCAATCGATCCGCTTCAAGGAGAAAGAGGTCCGCGAAATGGGCCGGGCCGCCGCCGGCGTCCGCGGCATGCGGCTCAAGGGCAAGGATCGGATCGTCGGCATGGACGTGGTCGAGGCCGAGTCGGCCAAGAAGTCGGCTTTCGACCTGATGATCATCATGGACAACGGCTACGGCAAGCGGACCACGCTCGAGAATTACAAGACCCAGGGCCGCGGCGGATCGGGCATCAAGACCGCCCACATCACCGACAAGACCGGCAAGATCGTCATGGCCATGGTCATCAACCGCAAGGAAGAGCGCGACCTGCTGGTGATTTCCGACAAGGGCCAGGTGATCCGCCTGCCCGTCGCTTCGGTGCCGACCATCGGCCGCGACACCCAGGGCGTCCGCATCATGCGCTTCAAGGAAGAGAAGGACGGCATCGCCTCGGTGACGCTCGTCTAAAAACACGATCATGCGTTTTTTCAAAGCGATCAATCGGTTCTTTGGTGAAATCCTGCGAAGCTGCTACGACCTCGACTGGTATCGCGGCGTCCGATCGCGTCCGTGGACGCAATCGTTCGCGTACCTGGTGAAGTTTTGTCTTCTGATCGCCTTCGTCACCGGACTCGTGGCCGGACCGACGCTCTTCATCGCCTCGCGCGATCTGCGCGGTCATCTCGAACGGAACATTCCCGACGGCGCCGTGTTCGAAATCAGCAAAGGGGTGTTCTCGACCAATGTCGGGACGCCGCTAGATCTCGGCGAGCCGAAGTTCCCGATCATCATCGATCCCGCCGTCGAAGGCCTGGAGATGCCGGCCGATGCCTTGCGCGCCAACGGCCTGCTGATCGGCAAGAATACGCTTTTCGTCCGGCAGTCGAAGGCCGAGCAGCGGCTCTATGCCCTGGCCGAAATGCCCGACGGCAAAATTTCCAAGGAAGACCTGGTCGGAGCCGTCCGCGGTTTCGGACCGCCTGTGGCCGCGCTGATTTCGGTCATTGTCGCCCTGTTCTATTTTTTCTTCATGCTGTCATCGTCGTTTTCGACCGCCATCATGTTCGGCGCGGCGGCTTTTTTGGCCGCCAAGATCGCCGGCGTTTCACTGACGTACAAGCAATGGCTGGCGTTCGGCTGCACCGCGGTCACGCTGCCGACCCTGGTCGGCATGGGCCTGGCCGTCATCGGCATCGTCATCCCTTTCGCCTACTCGTTCATCTTCTTCGCCTTCGCCATCGCCGTGATCGTCGATGAAAAGAGCCGTCAGATCCCGATTCCGCCCGCGCCGCAGCCCTGAAACGCGGGCTTGGCACGTCGGTCGAGACCGACGCGCCTTGCTCTTTGGCCTTCGAGCCGGAATACTGATCGTCGTGCGTTCGTCGCACAGCCAAGGAGGATGCCATGGCATCCACGGAGATGATCGTCGTTTCCAACGCCAACGCCGGACTCAACACCCGTCGAGCAAAAGTCCGCCAGCTGGCCCGGCAGGTTCTCAACGCCCGCCAGCGCGTCTACGAAACCAAGTCGCTCGAACACCTGCGGGTCGTCGCCCGGCAGATTCACGGGCTTCGTCCGGATACCGTCACCATCGAAGGCGGCGACGGCACCATCCACCAGACGGTCTCGGCCATCCTCCAGCGCTACGAGACGACGCCTGGAGCGGCGTTGCCCAAGTTCGTCATCGCTCCGCTCGGAACGATGAACAACATCGCCACGTCGCTTGGCCTGCATCGCCGCGACGTCGTCGAGATGGAAGAGATCATTCTGGCCAAGTGCAAAGCCGGAGCGCCTTTCGACGAGGTGCATGGCCACTGCCTCAAGGTCAACGGCGAGTACGGCTTCATCTACGGCGCCGGACTCCCGGTCAATTTTCTGGAGCGCTACTACGCCCAGCGGCCCAACCTCGGGCCGACGGCGGCTCTGCGGGTGATTCGCGACGCCATCCTCAACGAAGCCTGGTCGATGGCCCGGCTGCGCAAGTCGAGCGAGCTGTTGACCAAGCCGGTGCACGGCCGTATCCGCCTGCCCGACGGCCACGATCCGATCGTCGGTCCCTACATGAGCCATACGGCCATCATGGCCGCGACCGTCGACCAGGTCGGCCTCGGCTGCCGGGCGCTGCCCGGCGCTATGACCGTGCCGGGGTGCTTCATGCTCCGCTCGTCTCGACTGAATTTCTGGGGCTACGTCGCCGGCCTGCTCAACCTGTGGCTCGGACTGTCGTTTCCCTTGATTTTCGACGCCATTGTGCCGCGGGTCGAGATCGACTTCGAGGAGCCGACAGTGCGCCAGCTCGACGGCGACCTCCTGTCGCCGGCCGAGCGCGATGTCATCGAGATCGGCCCGCGCCTCACCTTCATCGCCGGTTAGCCCCTGTCGCAGGGGCTTTTTCCTCTCCGTTGACAGGTTTCGAGCCATCGGCTACACTCAAACTGAAAATAATTCGTACTGCTATGGGTCTTCCCGGACATCGCCGAACCAGCTCGCATAAGAGGCGCCGTGCCGCGCATTTTGCGCTGAAGAAAGCGGTTTTATCGCCCTGCCCGCAATGCAAGGAACCGATGATGCCGCATAACGCCTGCCCGTCTTGCGGCACTTATGCCGGTCGCCAGGTTCTTGCACTCAAGAATCCGGCCGCCAAGAGTGCGCATAAGCACGACCACGACCATGATCACGGTGCGGCTAAGTAAGGCCGCTGAACGCGTTCGATGCGCGTTCTTTCCAAGCCTCGTTCATTAGCTCACGCTCATGTCCAACCGACATCTCGCCCGCACGATCGCCATGCAGTCCCTGTACCAATGGGACTTCCGCGGAAAACCGGTGCCCGCGCCCCGGGAGATGATCGAGTTCAACATCAAGGAGTTCGCTCCCGACTTCGACGATCAGGGATTCATCTTCGATCTGATCGATAAGACGCTCGATCGTATCGCCGAGATCGATGAGGTCATCACCAAGTATGCGCCCGACTGGCCGATCGACCAGATCACCAACGTCGACCGGGCGATTCTGCGCGTCGGCGTCTACGAACTGAAGTTCGCCGAGAACATCCCGTCGAAGGTCGCGATCAACGAAGCCATCGAACTGGCCAAGACGTTCGGCGGCGAATCTTCGGGCCGATTCGTCAACGGAGTTTTGGGCGCCATCTACAAGGATTCGATCGCCCGAGGCGACATCAAAGAAGTCGACAAGCAGCCGCCCAAACCCAAGAAAGGGGAGGTCGACGAGGCCGTCGCTCCTGAAGCGCCGGCCGAAGACAAGAAAGAATGAACCGTCCTAAATATACGTAATCATCGGCATCGCAAATGGTTTGTCATCCCGGGCCACGACCCGGAATCGCGAACGATTGGTGATGCCCGGTCCCGACGCCGATGAGCGGCGGGGCACGCCGCCGGCGCGACCGGCGAGGCATCTTATGAAAGATTGTTCGGCTCTCGAAAAGAGAATCGGCGTCGAATTCAAAAACAAGGATCTCCTGACCCAGGCGTTCGTTCACCGGTCGTATCTCAACGAACATCCCGATTTTCCGCTGGGCCATAACGAGCGACTCGAGTTTTTGGGCGATGCCGTTCTCGAGCTCGTCGTCACCGAGTATCTCTACGACAACTATCCGAATCCCGAAGGCGAGCTGACCAACTGGCGCGCCGCCTTGGTCAACGCCAGGATGCTGGCCGATCTGGCCGGCGACCTCCAGATAGAGGATTGCATGTACCTGTCGCGCGGCGAATCCCGCGACAGCCAGAGCAAGGCGCGGCAGTACATCCTGGCCAACGCCTTCGAAGCGCTGATCGGCGCCATGTACCTCGACTTGGGCATGGAACCGTGCCGGAAGTTCATCAAGCAATTCGTGCTTTCGCACCTGCAGCGCATTCTCGAACAGCACCTGTACGTCGATCCCAAGAGCCGTTTCCAGGAAGCGGCCCAAGAGACGCTCGGCATCACCCCGACATATCGGGTCATCTCGGAAATCGGCCCCGATCACGCCAAGGAGTTCAATGTCGGCGCCTACCTCGGCGACGAGCTGATCGCCTCCGGCACCGGCACGTCCAAGCAGGAAGCCCAGATCTCGGCGGCGGAAAAGGCCTTGCATAAGAAGGGTTGGTAGAGAAAATCGGCCGGCCTGCCAGCCGGATTTTATTTTTCAGTTTTTGTTAT
>JACQSM010000008.1 GCA_016205965.1 Candidatus Uhrbacteria bacterium | reverse complement strand
GGTCATTGTGGGATTCGGCGGCGAAATTGACGACCGTATCCACCCCTTTTAGCGCGGCCAGGGCCGCGTCGAGATCGCCGATGTCGCCGCGCACGAAACGATAGCGCGGATTACCCTCGATTTCGCGCAAATTCTCGAGGTTTCCGGCGTAGGTGAGTTTATCGAAATTGATCGCTTCGACGTCGTCATGGACGCGAAGCAGATGACGCACGAACGATGAACCGATAAAACCGGCGCCGCCGGTGACCAAAATCCTCCGCATAGGTGCCTCTAGCTTACCGCCGGAGAGCGGAGATGCAATAATCGGTCAAGGCCGTTCAAGCGAGTGCGGCGACGATCTTTTCGGCCACGGCGATCATCTCCTCGGGCGTGACCGGGCGCTTGGGCCAGAGCTTGAGGCCGTCGTTTTCGAAACGAGGAATGACGTGGATGTGGGTATGGAATACCACCTGCCCGGCGGCCTTGCCGCAGTTCACGCCGATATTGAATCCGCCGGCGCCGGTCGCGGCCAGCGCGGCGGCGGCGATTTTTTTGACAGCCGGAAAGAGCGGCGACAGATGTTCATCGGGGGTTTGCAGGACGTTTTCGGCATGCGCTTTGGGAACGACCAGGGTGTGACCGAGGCTGACCGGGGCGATGTCGAGAAAGGCGAAGATGCGTTCGTCTTCGTAGATTTTATGCGACGGAATTTCGCCGCGAATGATTTTGCAGAAGATGCACTCGGCCATAAAAACTATTTTTCCCGGGCGCTGAAGTAAAACGTCATCGCCAGGACCACGCCGGTGGCGAAGGTCAGGGCGTTGCGCGCCGTCAGTATCTCGGCCCAAACGTACCACGAGGCCCAGGTTGCGCCAATAACGACGGCAGCGGCGGTGAGCGCGTACCAGCCGCCGGATCGGGACGCCTCGTCGTCCCGGTCGATCAGCGCGACGGCGGCGGCGAGGATGGCGGCGAGGATGACCGCCGCCGGCGAAACGACCGAAGCCATGAATCCCGGATGCAGGTATTCGCCGGCCGAGGCCAGCAACAAAAAGACCGCCAATCCTTGAAAGACGATGGCGCCGGTAGCGGCGGCGTAGGGGCGAAGCTCGGTTATTTTCTTCGATGGATGGCGCATATCAGGGCAGTCTTTCGCCGAACGAATGGCCGTCGGGCAGGATCAGCGAAGCCGAAACCGGCGGTTCGAACATCTGCGCCAGGCTCGACCGGAGGTTGCCGAATCCGAGCGGCTCGCGCAGCAGCGTGAACGCGACCGAGGCGATCCTGACTTCCTGCTGCGACTCGTCGATGCCGGGCGCGCCGATGACGAAACGATAGTCGCCGTCGCGCGTCAATGCCAGGCGGCGAAGGTCGAATTCCGCCGAGGCTTCGGTCAGTCCGTCGACGGTTTGCGGCGGATGATAACGGGCCAAGACGTACTCGATGCCGCGGCGCTGCAGCTCGGCGGCGGCGGTGTCCCATTGGATCCGGTACGGCAGCGGCTCGAACAGGTCGCCGGGAGTCAGGGCGAAGACGCCGTCGGTCTCGAGCAGCAGGTCGCCCTTGGGAACGCGAACCGCGGTGCCGGCCGGCCCGCCGGCCAGATCGCGCATGAAACGGGTGTTGGGCTCGTCGACGATCAAGGTGTTGCCGTCGAAGGCGAGCGTCTGAAGGCTGATGGTATGCGCCGTCCTGGCGATGAGGCGGCGGCCGGAGGCGATGACGGTGCGCGGCCGGATGTTGTCACTATAACCGATGAGGTCGCCCAGATAGATCTTCTCGGCGAAAACCAGTTTGGTTTGACGAGTGACGATCTTGCGGATGAAGATGTCGGCCGAGGCGGTGAACTCGATCTGGTAGGCGCCGGCGGCCGGATTCGAGAGCGAGGCCGAGACAGTCCGCAGTTTGGACGAATGCTGGTCGCTGCCGATATTGCCGTCATCGTCGAGGGTGACTCTGGTCAGCGGCTTCGACTCTCCCAGCCGATAGACCGAGACAATCACCGGATCCTCCCCCGTCTCGCGGTTCATGTCCTGGACGATGAACGACAGCGCCAGCGGCGCGCCGTCGGCATAGGTGATCAGGCGATGCTGGCCGCGCAGCGAAACCTCGATGGTTCTCGAATCGCCGCCGGCCGGAATATCGAGCCTCGTCGGAAAGACGACGGCGTTGTCGGTTGCCGCCACGGCGCGCCGGTCGGGCGGCTTCCGCAAAAACGCGTCGATCGAATCGTAGCGCCGGACGCGCTGCAGCAGCACCAGGCCGTTGCTCTCGACGCGGGACCACGGCAACGTGTCGATCAGCCGCTGTTCGACGACATCGGCGGCGTACTGCTCGTCGAGCGACGAGGCCAGCGCGCCTAGCTCGATCTGGCCGTGGCCGGTATTGAGATAACGGACGGTCATGCGAACCCGATCGAAACGCGAGGGCGGCGTCAGATCGAGGTAGAGCGGATGATGGATCAGCGGCGACAGCGTGCGGCCGGCGTCATCGGTGATGTCGTCGGCCAAACGGCCCTGGGGCTTGGGTTCGGAGACGAACGGCGCCGGATGAACCAGATCAGTCGTCACGGTCAGGCTGCCGCCGGGAATCAGCGTGTGCCAGAGCAGATAGGCCAGGCCGAAAACGACGGCGATGACGACGGCGAGGCGGAGGCGGCGGCGGTACTGCGCGAGAGTCATGGTCATTTGGCGATAAACTCGTAGAGCGTCTCGGCGCCGATCGCCTTGACCGGCTCGATGCCCAGGCCGAGCGGCGGCAGCTTGATCTCGTTCAGATAACCAAGATCCTCATCGGGAAAGGTGATGCCGTAGTAAAAGATCGGCAGCGTCTTGCGCAGCTTCGAAACGACGCGGTAGGTCGCTTCGCTCCGCAACGGCACGATGACGCTGCGCTCCGGAAACAGGAATTTGTCGGCCCGATCGACGACGATGAGCGATTTTTTCGGCGTCAGCTCGAAAATCTCGGCCGCCGTCTTTTCGAATCCGACGAGGCTGGCGCGGACCGCCAGCAGCCCTTCTTGCGGCGCAGTGAAAACGGTCGCGGCCGAGACGGCGAAGAAAGCGGCCAGGCCGATGGCGGCGGCCGCCAGGCGGCGCTTTGCCGGCAGGCGATCGAGGCCGGCGGATGCCAGCCAGGCGACCGGCACCGTCGAGAATACGAAGATCGGCAGCCAGTATCTCAAATATGACGAACCGATGGTCACGGCGCCGGGGTCGGGGTTGTCGTGGAATATCCAGCTGCCATAAAAGAGCAGCAGCCAGCAGGAAACGGCTGCCGCGACCGCGGCATAGGCGACAGCCGGCTTCGAAGGCCGTCGGCGGCGCGCCTGGCGAACGAGCGCGACCAGAGCGGCGGCGACCAGCGCCGACCACCATGGAAAAAAGGCTATGCCGTAGGTGAAAGCGTTCCGCAACGCGGTTCGCGGCGCCAGGCCGAGCGGAAAGAGATACGGCGTCGCCGATCCGAGGAGGGCGCTGCCGCGGCCGGCCGACGGCTGTTCGGTCGAAACGCCGGCGAAAGCCGATCCGTAGCCGCTGGCCAAGGGATTGCCGTAGATGGCCTGATTCAAAATGAACGTCGGCGCGAAAGCGAGGGCCATCGAAACGACGGCGACGATCAGCCGTTTCCAGGGCAAATCTCGCCGGAGCACGACGGCGGCGGCCAGACCGCCGACGGCCAGCCAATACGCCTCCGACGGCCGGACGAACAGCGCCAGACCGACGAGCATGCCGGCGAAGATGTCATCGAGATACGGCGCGACCAGGCCTCGATAGGCATGCCGGGCGAAGTATGCCGAGAACGGCCGCAACCAGAACATGGCGGCGCCGAAGATCAGCAGGGCGAGGAAAGGGACGTTGGGCATGAGCGTCCGGGCGCTCTCGTACCACCAGGCCGGATGGGCCAAGAGGAGCGCGCCGGAAAAAACGCCGATGCGCGCGCCGAACCATCGGCCGGCCAAGGCACCCCAGGCCAAGGCCGCCAGCACGGCAAGAAGCGGGGTGATATAAAAGATGGCGCCGAGACCGACGGCCTTGGCGGCGGCGCCGTACAACAGCGGCAAGCCGAGAAAGCCGCCCGGCACGGTGAAGTGATCGACCACCCGCATGCTGCGCGGATGAATCATGTCTTCGCCTTCGAAGTTCAGCGCCTCTAAAAACCAGAGCCGACCGGACTCGGCGAAGACGGAGGCGAAATACGCGTTAGCGCTCTCGTCGGGCGAATTGAACGTGTGCGGCGCGGACAGCGGCAAAAACGAGTAACCGAAGAAAAATGTCGCGGCCGCAAGAACCATGGCGCTGCGATAACGGAAACGTGACATAGCGGCGCAAACAGCGGAAAAATCATTTAATGCGCACCAGGATGCTGACGATGGCGAAGACCAGCGCCAGCGCCAGCGTGCCGTTGGAGATGTCGATCAGGAGGTCGACCCGAAGCCACAAGGCCAGCAGCAAGATGAGGATGGCGACGACCTCGGTGGCCATCTTCAGTTTGCCCCAGCGCTCGGCCGGCTCGACCGTGCCATGCACTTTCCGATACCAGCCGCCGATCAGCATGACCGATTCGACGGCGATCAGGGCGATGCCGATGGCGAAATTGATATGCTCGAGCACGATGACGAAAAGCACCGAAGAGATCAGGAGCTTGTCGGCGATCGGATCGTGGACGATCCCCCACTCCGACACCTGCCGGCGGATGCGGGCCAGCGAACCGTCGAGCGCATCGGTCATAGCGACGAACAAAAAGAGCGGCACGCCGACGTTGTAGTTCTC
>JACQSM010000083.1 GCA_016205965.1 Candidatus Uhrbacteria bacterium | reverse complement strand
TTCATGCACCAGGGATGACTACTCAAGAATCTTCAACCCCCTAAGCCCGTATGCCAGCAAAAGTCAAAAAATACGCCAAGGCCAAACCGGCACCCAAGAAAGCGCCGCCGAAAGAGCAGGCCCCGGCCGCCGACCAGCAACCGCCCATGGCCGATCCCAACGCCGCCGCCATGATGCCGAGGCCGGCGACCCGCGGCGTGGCCACGCCCCAGACGCTCCGCGGCATGAAAGACATTTTGCCCTCGGAGCAGAAATATTGGCTGCACGTCCGCGACGCGGCCGAGCCGCTGGCCGCCGCCTACGGCTACGACCGCATCGATACCCCGATTCTCGAGGAGACCGGTTTGTTCGTGCGCTCCGTCGGCAAGCAAACCGACATCGTCGAGAAGGAGATGTTCAGCTTCATCGACGCCGGCGGCGAGAACGTTTCGCTCCGCCCCGAAGCCACCGCCTCGATCGTCCGGTCCTACATCAATCACGGCATGTTCAACCAGCCCCAGCCGGTCAAGCTTTTTTACTGGGGCCCGATGTTCCGCCACGAGCGACCGCAGTCCGGCCGCTTCCGCGAGTTCCACCAGTTCGGCTTCGAGGTCTTGGGCGACAAACACCCGGTGCTCGACGCCGAAATCATCCTGATCGCCCACCTGTTCTTCAAAGAACTCGGCATTAAGACCGCCGTCCAGATCAACAGCCTCGGCTGTCCGACATGCCGGCCGACCTACCTCGCCGAACTGACCAATTATTACCGCGCCAAGCGTTCGCAGCTCTGCGAGAACTGCAAGCGCCGCCTCCTGAAGAACCCGCTCCGCGTCCTCGACTGCAAAGAGGCCGGCTGCGCCGCCCTCAAAGACGGCGCTCCCCAGATCGTCGACTCGCTCTGCGAGGAGTGCAAGAACCACTTCATGCGCGTCCTCGAGTATCTCGACGAGATCCAGGTGCCCTACGTCCTCAACCCGCACCTGGTGCGCGGCCTCGACTACTACACCAAGACCGTCTTCGAAATCTGGCCGGCGGATGAAACCGAATCGAGCCAGAGCGCTTTGGGCGGCGGCGGCCGTTACGACGGCCTCGTCGAAGTCTTGGGCGGCCGCCCGACTCCGGCCTGCGGCTTCGCCATCGGCATCGAGCGCGCCATCCTGCAGCTCAAATCCGCCAACATCGAACCGTCGGTCCGCAACAAGCCCGACATCTTCATGGCCCAGCTCGGCGACGTCGCCCGGCGCAAGGTCGTGCCGCTGTTCGAGGAATTGCGCAAAGCCGGCATCAACGTCGCCTCGAGTTTTTCTAAGGATTCGCTCAAGAGCCAGCTCGAGATCGCCAATCGCCTCGGTTCCCGCTACACCCTGATCATCGGCCAAAAGGAGGTTCTCGACGGCACGGTCCTGATTCGCGACATGGAGGCCGGCATGCAGGAGATCGTCGATTACAACCGCGCCGTGGGCGAAATGAAGAAGAAATTAGGCCGTCCGTAGTAGTGTCTGGAGGGCGGCCTTCAGGCCGCCTTGCGAGCCCGTCTTGACACCTTCGCGAACGCCGTGATAGCCTCATTCGGTAACTATGTCCGACCGACCCCACAACCGAAACAACGAGTACTTGGTCAGCGAGACCAAGCGCCGCAAGGGGGAGAGCTTCGAGAGCCTGCTGCGCCGTTTCAGCAAACGCGTCCAGCAGAGCGGCAAGATTCTCCAGGCGAAAAAGGTCCGTTTCTTTTCGCAGACCAAGAGCAAGAACCTCCAGCGCGAGGCCGCTCTGCGCCGCGAATACCTCCGGGCCCGCCGCGAATACCTGATCAAAACCGGCCAGGCCACCGAAGAGGACTTCGTGAAGAAGAAGAAATCAGGCCGACGCTGACATGTCTCTCCTCGAACGCATCGACGCCGACTTCATGCGCGAGTTCAAGGCCAAGAACGCCGCGGCCGTCTCGACCCTGCGCCTGCTCAAGGCCGCCCTCAAGAACGAAGCCATCGAAAAGATGAAGCCGCTCGAGGAGGCCGAAGCCGTCGCCGTCGTCAAGCGCGAGCTTAAGAAACTCAAAGACGGCCTCGACTCCTTCGTCGCCGGCAAGCGCGACGACCTCGCCGCCCAGGCGCGCCAAGAGGTCGCCCTGCTCGAGCAATATCTGCCGCCGGAACTGGGCGAGGCCGAGATTAGGGCCGCGGTCGACAAAGTCGTGGTCGAGATGGGCGCCGTGACCCAAAAAGATTTCGGCAAAGTCATGGGCCAGGTGATGAAAGCGACCGGTCCGAGCGCCGATGGCGCCAAAGTCAGCGCCGCCGTCAAAGCGGCCCTCGCCGGAAAGTAATTTCCCAAAAGATAAAAAAGAGGCCGGGCGAAAGCTCGGCCTTTGGCGTTATTTCTGACGCTTCTTCCGCTTGAACTTCCAGCGATGGATCCGTTTCAGCAGCTTGCGCATCCCTTTCTTGGTCCGGGGCGAGACGTCGAAGTGCCGGACGAAGAGTTTGAGCAGCTTCCGGCGGTGCTTCTTGAGTCCGAGGCCCTTGAGATCATCGACCAATCCGGTCAGGACGTAGGCATTGATCTCGTCGAGATGTACTTTGGGAGCGTAGTTCAGCTTTTTCTCGAGCCGCCGCCGCACCCTTTTGAGCGGCTGCTTCTCTAGGTAGTCGACGACCTCCCGGCGATACTTCCGGTTCAGCCAGAAGAGGGCGTGGACCATCTCGTGTGCGATGCTGTCCTTGTCTTTCTTGGTCGAGGCAATGACGTAGAATCGCCCGCGCAGGCCGCGGAAGCCCTTCAGGACGGCCTTCTCCTTGCGCGACAGGGGACTGAACGCGCCGGCGAAGAAAGGCTTGAGCACGGTTGACGGGAAGTTGTACCCCGCCCAGTCGTCATAGTACGAGAAGATATCGTCATGCTTTTTCGCGTAAGCGTCGGCGAAGGTTTCGAAATCGAAGACCTTGCCGTTCAGCCGCGGCGACTCGTAGTGTTCCTGGAATCGCGCCATGGTGGCGCACATGAGGTAGTAGTTTGGAAAGGACAGGTGGTAGATCGGATACTTTTTCTTCATCGCCGCCTCCGAATGTGAGTGTACACGGCGGCGGCAAAGAAAAAAGAGGCGTCATTTTCGCCTCTTTCGCGTTTCGCGGCGCGGCATCCGGACTCGGATGGTGCGGACGCAGCGCTTGATGCGCGCCAGTCCCGCCGCGCCCTTGGGCATAAAGCCGAAATGCTTTCTGAAGATGCGCTCGAGGGTGCGCCGGGCCCGGGCCAGGCCCAGGCCGCGAAGGTCGTCGACCAATCCGGTCAGGACGTAGGCGTTGAGTTCGTCGAAGTGCAGCCCGCGAACGTAGCCCATGGCGCGAAGCCGCTTGCGGGCCCGCTTCAGCCGGAGCGTCTTCAGGAACGCGACGACTTCCTTCTTGTATTCCGGGAAGGCGCCGAAGACGCAGTGGACGAATTCATGCCGCAGCGTTTCATTGTCGCCCTTGGCGCAAAAGATGACCCAGTAGGGCTCTGGCAGCTTTCGCAGGGCCCGCACGACGGCCGCTTCTTTGCGGCCGAGCGGATCCATGTCGCCGCGGAAAAACGGCTTGAGATCTTCCGATGAGAGCATGAACCCGACCCAGTCGAACATCTCGACCTTGCCGTGCTTGCGGATGTCCCAGTCGAGAAGGTCTTCGAAGTCGAAGCTGCCGCTGAAAGAGGGCCGATCGCCGTAGACGTGCATCCGTCCCACGGTTGCGGCCATGAAGGCGGAGTTGGGAAAGGGCAGGGCGTAGATCGAGTAGAGCGGCGTGCACATGGCGGCCTCCTTTTGATCGCCGCCGCGATCACCCTCTCATCGTACCCCTTTATCGCTCCATATTCATCCACAGCGCTTCCGCTCGAAATCCTGTATACTGTTTCCATAATTCATTCCCCTTCGCCGCCATGTTTTGGACGACAGGGAAGAAGACGGCAGAACGAACCGTGCTGGCCGCGGTTGGTCTTTTCGTTTGTCTGTTCGTGCTCGCCGCCGCGCGTCCGGCCCTCGCCGTCACTCAAGAAGAACTCGGCCTTACCACCAA
Organism: Candidatus Uhrbacteria bacterium; assembly: GCA_016205965.1. Lineage (GTDB taxonomy): Bacteria > Patescibacteriota > Patescibacteriia > SG8-24 > SG8-24 > JACQSM01. The sequence continues at coordinate 16,363 of JACQSM010000083.1, read as the reverse complement.
CGCCGCGGCATCCTTCGGCTTGACCACGACCGACATTCGCGAGGTCATCGGTAACATCATCAGCGTCTTCCTCGGCTTGCTCGGCCTGGTCATGGTCGTGCTCATGCTCTACGCCGGCTTCCTGTACATGACCTCGCAGGGCAACGAGGAACAGGTCAGCAAGGCCAAAGCCATCATCCGCAACGCCGTCATCGGCCTCATTATCATCGTTCTGGCTTTCGCCATCACCAGATTCATCATCAATGCCATCACCGGTGAGGGTGGCGGCATCTTCGGACCCGGCGGGGGAGGCGATGGCGCCGGCTTCGCCGTCGGCGCCGGCCGGGCCGGACGTTCGGCCCTGGGCAACGGCATCATCGAATACCACTACCCCGAACCGGGCCAGTCGGACGTGCCCCGCAACACCAAGATCGCCATCACTTTCAAAAAGCCGATCGCCCTTTCGACCGTTTTCAAGAATTACGACGACAAAGGAACGCTGGCGGTGAGCGACGACGTGTTGTGCTCTCCCGATTGCGCCACTGCCGGCCACGCCGAAGCGGCCGTGACCACCGCCACCGTGCTGTCGCTCAACACCGCCAACATCAAGATCATCGCCCAAGAGAACCTCGGCCAGATCCCGGGCTCCGGCAGCGATGACGAAAAGTTCGATGCGCGTTATCCCGATGGCGTGAGCCAGGTTGGCGGTGCCATCACCGATCCGGCGCCTCGCGCCAAAACCACCGTTCTGGTTTCGACCTCGGCCGCATTCGACGCCAACGAGCGCCAAACTCTGGCCATCACGCTCATTGATCCGCTGGGCAGCGCTACCACCGACGTCAATTACCGCGTGGCCCTGCGCGGCGGCGCCAACGGCGTCAAAGTCTGGGTGCCCAAAGCCTCGGGCGATCCGGCCGGAGACCCGCCGCAGAAGAAAGTCCCTGCCCTGCCGACGTCATTCGCCGACGGCGGCTATTACTGGCCGTTCACCACCGGCACCACCCTCGACGTCACCCCGCCGAAAATCGTCAGCGTCAATCCCTTCGCCGTGCCGACCGGCGACTTGGGCGACTCCGGCAACCTCGTCTTCCGCAACCAACTTCTGGCGATCTATTTCGACGAGGCCGTCGACCCGACCAGCGCCAGCGGTTTGACCGGGGCTGGCGCCGGCCGAGGTTTCAATAAAATCGAAGTCCAGGCGAGATGTCGTGCCGGAACGACCTGCGGCGGCTGGACCAGCGGCGGCACTCCGGTGGTACTCGATGACACTTTCGTCGCCGTTCCCGGCGAAGTCCGCTTGAGCAACCGCTATCGCACGGCCGAATTCATCCCCGAAACCCCTTGCGACACCGTCTCCATCAACTCCTGCGGCGAAAAAGTCTACTGTCTGCCCAAGAACGCCGAACTCCGGGTCACGGTCCGCGCCGCTGCCATCTCGACGGCTACGCCGCCTTCGCCCGAGCCGCCGACTGCCTCGGAAGAAAACGGCGTCCTCGACATGGTCGGCAATTCTTTCGACGGCAACCGCGACGGCGCGGCCCAGGGTCCGGCCGCTGCCGACGGCGACGTTTATCCGATGAATCCGCCCGCCCCGGCATCGCTCACCGGCATCAAAGACACCGCCAGCTGGTTCTACCACACCGGCGACGCCGTCGATCTGGTGCCGCCTCTGGTTACCGAGGTTGATCCGTTGAGCTATGGAGATTCAGTGTTCGAGTCAGCCTTCTACAGCGCCGGCCCGTCCAAAGTCCCGGTCTCGACCCCAGTGGTCGTCACCTGGAGCAAAACAATGAGCCCGTCGTCGTTCCGGACCGGCACATTGGACCAGGTCGTACCGCCAGATACGGCTACTGATCCCAAGCCTTCGGCCGCGGTCACGTTTAAGGCGTACGAATGTCCCAAGAGTGCCGCGCCTTGCACTGGAGCAAACTCCACTCTCGAACCGCCGTCGTTCTCCATCGCCTACGACCCGCCGACAGAAACTGATTCGGACTCTGAGATGACCATCAATCATGCGCCGTTCCTGACATCCAATGACCTCGGGTATACTGAAACGGATACGATGACGGACGCGACTACTCCGAAATACTCGCCGATCGTCGGCGCCCAGGTTCGCGATGATCGCCAGAACTGTTTTTATCCGAGTCAGGGATACGCATGTGACATGGCCGGAACTGAAACGATCGGCGGTGTCGATACGGAGAAGCAGTCATGCTGCAACCGGTTAGGATGGGCGAATTTCCGCGGTCACGGTTGTAACTAATTTCTTCCCATGTCCTTGACGAGCATCATCTGGAAGAAACGACTCAAGCGCGCGGCCGCGATGGCTGCGCTGGCGGTCGTTTTTGCCGTTCCGGCACTGGCTCAAGCGCCCGATCTCGGCCTCGGTTTCGCCACCGCCACCGGACTTTCGACCACTGACGTCCGCACCGTCGTCGGCAACGTCATCAACGTCTTCCTGGGCCTGCTCGGCATCGTCGCCGTCGTCCTGATCCTCTACGCCGGATTCCTGATCATGACGGCCGCTGGCAACGAAGAGCAGGTTGCCCAAGGCAAGAGGGTTTTGAGTCAGGCTGTCATCGGCCTGGTCATCATCATGTCGTCCTACGGCATCGCCCGGTTCGTGCTGCGCGCCATCGGCGCCGGCGGCGGAGCGCTTGGCGAGAGTTTTGCCGGCGAAGGCTGCGCCCCCGGACAGACTTGCGATACCGGCATCGGCGGCGGGGGAGGCGGTCTGCGTCTGACCGGCGTGACGCCGGCCGGCCCGGGTCCCGGCGACCAAGGCTGGCCCAAGGAATGGACGCTGACCGTCGGTTTCAATACCGGCATCGCGCCGGCATCCGTGACCGACGCCAGCGTGGTCGTCAAAAAGTGTTCGGCCAGGCCGCATACCTTGGCCGAAGCGTTAGCAAACTGCGCTACCGGCGCCGCCGTCGTCCGCACGGCCGAGGGTTCGCGCGTCGATATAAAGCCGACGCCGCCGGCGGCCGACCAGGTCGGAGTCTGGGAGGCGAACACCTGGTACTTCGTTCAGATGATCGGCGGCTCGATCACCGACGCTGCCGGTCGGCGCTCGCTGCGCTGTCCGCTGGTGGCGGCCGAACTCGACATTTCAGCGGCTTCGGTGCAGTCGAACACTTGCGAGCGGGCCGTGTTCTTCGGCGACCGTTCCGATACGGCCAATCCCAACGTCGTCATCAACATGCCGACCGACGGCACGAGTATTTGCGCGGCCAGCGATTCAACGCTCGTCGCCACCGAGGTGGAGGCGGCCGATGATTTTCTGGCCGCGCGCGTTGACCTGCGCATCGACGGGGGATCGACCGGCCTGGTCGATGGCGCCGGCGTCGATCTCGCCGCGCCGGTCAGCGTGGTCAACGGTACGAACCAAACGCCGATCTTCCGCACGGCCATGGCCTGGCTCAAGCCGTCGATGCTTTCAACCGGCAGCCACGTCTTTACCGCCAAAGCCTATGATGGCGGCCAGCGCAGCGCCGAGGACAGCGCCTCCTTTATCGTCCGCGCATCGACCTGTTGCAACGGCATCAAGGACGGCGATGAAACCGGCATCGATACCGGCGGTTCCTGCGGCGGCGGCGTTAATGCGGCCTGTACCGCCAACGCCGATTGCGGCGCCGGCCTGACCTGTTCGCAAGGGCGCTGCCTCGCCCTGCCGATCATCGAAAGCGTTACGCCGACGCCGACGGCTGGCGGCCCGGGCACCCTCGTCACCATCAGCGGCCAGAACTTCGGTTCGCCGGGCCGGGTCGATTTCCTGGGCGGCGTCGGCGCCGATGACGACAAGGAGGCTCGGGCCTGCGCGCCGAGCGCCTGGCGCGAAGTCACGCCCGGAAATTTCGAAGTGGTCGTGGCCGTGCCGACGGGCGCTGCCGATGGTCCGATCAAGCTCGAAACCGGCGGCGGGGCATCGGATGCGACCGACGTGCCGCCAGGTTCGACCGCGGTTTTCGACGTTACCGATGTGGCGCTGCCCGGCATCTGCACCCTCGAACCGCTCCAAGGTCCCGCCGGCACGACCGTCGCCGTCCGCGGCAGCGGTTTCGGCGCCGCCCAAGGCACGAGCACGGCGATGGTCGGTTCGAGCAACGTCAACATAGCTCTCGGAGGCTGGACCAATGCCGAGGTCAAGATCGTCGCCCCGTCGCTGCGCGAAGGCGAGTACCCGGTCAAGCTCTCGATCGTCGGCACTACGACCTCGCAGGACACCAACACCGTCGATTTCACCATCAAGTCGGGTGAAGAGCAGCCGCGCATCACCGAAATCAATCCGACCCAGGGCGGCGTCGGTTCGTTCGTGACCATCCAGGGTGTCGGGTTCGGTTCGTCGCCCGGGACCGTCCGGTTCAAGCGCGGCACCGATGTCGCCGTGGCCGAGATGCCGGCTTGCGGCAACACCTGGACCAACAACTATATCGTGGTCAAAGTGCCGGCCGTGCCCACCGTGACGCCGGACGCCGCCGGCGTGCCGCTGGTGATCGAAGTCGCTCGGGTGAACCCGCCGCGCACTGCCACGAATAATGATTTTAAAGTCACCAACGCCGCGGCTCGGCCGGGCATCTGCTCGATTTCGCCGGATAACGGCCCGCCGGGGACGGAGGTCACCGTACGCGGCGAGGGGTTCGGTAATGGCCCGGCTAATCCGGCGTTCGCCAGGTATGCGGTCGAATTTTTCATGTTATCGGGGAAGCATTGCCTTTCAAGTGAGCAGAATACGCCCATAGAGAATTGCACCCAAGCGCTCGGCGACGAGTGTACGTATACGAGAGGAACTTCGCCAGTTACTACATATGAATCAATTTGCGTTCCGAATACCATGACCGCGACTCAGTACGACGCCGCCGCGCCCTGGTCGGCGACGCTGATCAAAACCGTCGTCCCCGGAACCCGCGCCGACAAAACCTCCTGGCCCAAGACTGGACCGGTTTATATCATCGCCGGCAATGAGTTGAGTTCGAACTCGATCCCGTTCAAGGTCCAGGACTGCAAAGAGGGAGGCTCGTGCGCTCAAGGAACGATCTGCTGCGCCGACGGCACCTGCAAGGTCGCGGCCCTGTGCGGTCCAGAAGTCCGCAAGAGCGCCTACAGCTGGAATTTCTCGACCGAGCTCCTGCCGGCCTTGCCGGTCGTCGTTGAGCGCTCGAGCTGCGATATCGCCACAAATACGTTCCCGAGTCCCAATCCGGTCAAAGGTTCGACCGATGCCTGCAATAACGCCGACATCGCCATCGCCTTCAATCGCGCCATGGCCAGCGATTCCTTCGTCCTCACCGGCGACGGCCGCACCGTGATTATCAAAGAATGCGGAACCGGCGCGACTATCGGAACGTGCGCGGATTCGGCGGGGGTGTTCGGCAAGAGTTATAGCGCCGCATCCACAACGCTTACGCTCACGCCGCCGAGTTCCGGTCTGTCGCAGAATACCTGGTACCAGGTAACGCTGGCCGCCACCGCCAATTCCGGCATCAAAGACACGGCCGACAAATACCTTGACGGCAATCGTGACGGCGACGAGGGCGATAATTACGTCTTTTCGTTCAAAGTCCGCAATAGCGCCGAGGCCTGTGCCCTGGAGAACGTGGCCGTTTCGCCGGCTGCTTACACGATTACGGAACAGGGCGTCGATTCGCCCCCAGGTTCGGGGCCTGATCCCGCCGGTTTCAAATCACTCCTGCTCGGCGCCAACTGCAATTATCTCTCTTGCAATTCCGGCGGCGCCGATCGCTATAACATCGTCTGGTCGACCGCCAACAATGATGCCGGCTACCTGACGCCAGCATCCGTCTCGGCGGCAGCCTGCAACATTTATGAACCCTTCCGCGGCGTCAGCGAAACGCCGCTTGCCCCGCCGGTCACCCTGACTGCGACCGCCAATGCCATCGGCCAGACCTTGGCGAAGTCCGGCAGCGCCGCCGTCAGCGTCAAATTCGCCGACCCGCGCGTCATCGCCTACGCTCCGAACTGCTCCGAGGCCTGCGTCAACGGCGTCGTTTCTGCCGACTTCAATGTGTACATGAACGAGACGTCATTTGTGTACGGTCAGAGCGTCACCGTCGATCGTTGCCGCGATGCCGCATGTAATTTTCCCTATCTGGCAGCTCCGGCCGGAATCGGCGTGGATTTCGAAGATGAAGACACGGCAACTCCGCCGCATGCCAAGAAAGTAGTGATCAGCAGCACGAATCCGTTCAGTCCCGACAGCTGGTATTTGGTGACGTTGAGCCCGAAATCGTCCAGCTTTCCGGGAGGCATCCAAAGCGCCAGCGGCGTGCCGCTGACCGGGCTCAATACCGCGGATGCCGCCGGGAATCCCGTCGCCTTCACCTGGAAGTTCAAAACCCGCGTCTCCGGCCAGCCCTGCGCCCCGAGCCGCGCCGACCTGCTGCCGACATCGGCGACGCTGCTCTATGTCGGCGCCCGCCAGGATCTCCGTGCTCGCCCTTGGACCGCGCCCGACTCCTGCAGCGCCAGCGGGCAGCAGATCGTTCCGGACCCGAACATGAGCTGGACCTGGCTCATCGCCAATCCCGCCGGTTCGAACGTCTTGGCCGGTTTCATCGACGGAAGGACGGGTAGCGCCGGCGTCGGTACGAACACTTTCGTCCGCACCGTGCACACTCCCGCACCGGGATGCACCGCTCAATGCACGCTGGCCGGCTCCCGCAATGACATCCCAGAGTGCGGCAACGGCGTTCTCGAACGTGGCGAAGATTGCGATGACGGCAACGCGACGGCGGGCGATGGCTGCGGCAGTTCGTGCCGGCTCGAGGGCACGTTAGCCGCGACCTGCGGCAACGGCACGGTCGGTGCGGGCGAGGCATGCGACATGGTCGCTGGCGCCTTTCCGCCGGGCTGCAAAGCACCGACCGCGAGCCCGGCCGCGCCCGGCTGCATCTGGGCCGGCGTTGATGCCCAGCATCCGGCCGGTAATTCGGTCTGCGGTGATGCCGTCAGAACCGATGGTGAAGCCTGTGACGACGGCAATACCGCGCCCGGCGACGGCTGCGGCAGCTCGTGCCTGAATGAGGGTACCAAGCCGCCCTGCACCGGCAGCCTCGTTCCCGGCGTCAGCTGCACCACCTACTGCGGCAACGGCATTCTCGAACCCGGCGAAGGTTGCGAGAAGATCGTGGTCGAGAGCAGACTCGTCTTCCCATCTTGGTGCGATCAGCGAACTTGCTTGAGCAAGGGCGCGGTTAACGTTTGCGAAGGTTGCTCCACTGCCAACTTCTGCGGCAACGGCGTCCTCGATGCGAATTATGGCGAAGAATGCGACGGCGGCGACGGCTGCACCAAGCGATGTCTGTTGGCAGGGTCGTCATATGCTTACAAGATGTCATCTTTGCCGACCCCGTCTTTCTGTGGTGATGGCGTCCGAGGCGCCGGCGAGGCGGCGGCTTGTGACGGTCCGACGGTGGCATCGCCATCCACGACCATTAATGATCCCTACCAGGCCATCGTCGGGGGATCTGTGAGCGATCCGCGTCAAAATACATCGACCGTGACTGCAGCGCTGACCTCCATTCCAGCCGGCAAAGAGGGTCGTGCGACCGTCCGCCTTTCCTGCACCTGCAATAATCCCGGCGTAGCGGCGAATTTCTGCAGTTCGATCAACGCCACCCTCGGCTGCAATAAAGACGGCTGCTGCCAAGCTGCGCCGACGGTCGTCACCGTCAGGCCATACAGTCCCGAAAACCCCGTCTGCCGCAACCGTCCAGTGGTCGTTAGGTTCGATACGAACATGGACCCAGTGTCGGTGCAGCAGAAGATGCGCATCGGCGCCTGGAGCGCGACCACCTGCCCCCAAGGCACGGAGGAGTTGGCGATGGTCGGCGTCGGCGGCCCGTCCCGAGGCTATTGGAGCAGTCTCTGGCACAGGCTGACAACCTTCATTCGCGGTCTGTTCGCCAATGATGTCTCGGCCACGGGTCACGAGCTCCCGGCCACCGGCCGTTACTGCACCATCACCGGCGCCATCGAAGTCAGCGGAAGAATTGCCCGCTTTACGCCCAATGACGCCTTGGCGCCGGACACCTGGTACAAAGTCTTCATCTTCGGCGCCGATGCCGCAGGTGGCGGCGCCCGTTCGACCAGCGGCGTCGAGCTGGCCACAACTTCCCGAACCGACTTTTTGACTGGCATCGACATCTGCCGCATCAACCGTATTCAGCTCGATCTCGACCCTAACATTCCTCTTCTCATGAAGCGACAGGATACGCGCGTCGTCACCGCCCGGGCCATCGAGTCGGGTGGTACCGAGATCACCACGACCCCGATCTACGCCTTCGATTGGAGCTGGGACATTCTTCCGCCATCTCCACCACAGCCAGTGATCGCTTACGAGACTAATGATCCGAATGACTGTTCTACTAAGGCACAGGGTGAATGTAACGGTTCGTGCGAGTGGTCAGGTTCTTCGTGTCGACCCAGGGGTTCGGTCGTCGTGCGTGTCCGCGGCAGCCAGACCACCGATAACTTCACGGCCAAGGACGGCGAAGCCGTCATCAGGGCCGCCGCCACCATTACCGCCGGTCGAGGCGCCAGCGAACCGCCGAGCTACTCAAATAATCGCGACCTGACGGTGTTGATCTGCGATACTCCCTGGCCGGCGGTGCAGACCTGCGCCAGTGACGCCACCAGTCCCACCGGCGGCTCCTTCACGCCGCCTTGGGATGCTCATCCGATCGCGTGCAGTATGCCTGGTTCGCTGGTCTGGGTGCCGTTCTACGACCGTGAAACCAACCTCAAGCTTTACTATTGCCGCGACAGCCAGACATCAGGCGCCGGCGATGGGTCATTGCCGGCTTTGAGTGAACACCCGGTCGTCATCCGTCCCGGTCTCGATATCATCAAAGAGTTTCTGTTCACCTTCCCCGGCAGCGGCAAAGACGATGCCTTGGGCTTGCGCATCGAAAAAAACAGCGGCCACCTGCGAATCGGCGATTGGTATGCTTCAAAAGGGTTCAGCGGGGGTACGACGGCGTCGACGGTGTCCGGCTACGAAGCCCTTCGTTCGGGAAAGACGATTTACGCCAACGCTGTCAATATTCCTTGGCGCTGCTCCGGAAATGCTGATCTTCGGTGCCTCGACGATGACAGTTGCTATGGCGCGGGTATATGTAAGCCTGGCTCGGATGCCTATCCCAACGCGTATGTTTTTTCCCATGTCGGTGCTGACGCCGCCACGCCGGTCGTCTTCAACCGTTTAGTCAACAACGTCAATCTGAACGTCGGTTTCCGCGACGAGAACATCTGTTATGATCAGGCCGGCGTCGAAGTTACCACCGCCGGCAGCCCGGTCGTCTGTAGCAATGATCAGGATTGTCAGAAGGGCTCCGATGGCAACCCTGCGACCGACCAGGCGGAGTATTTCTGCAATATTCCTCGCACAGCCTTGCGTCGCGACGTCAAGCGCTGGGGCGACCTGGTGTCGCTGCGTCGCACGCTGGTTTCGCGCGGTTCCTTCCCGACGCTCCAGGCCGGCACCTTCCTGCGGGCCGCCGTCTCCAGCGCCTGGCCGTCATGGCTCGGGACCTTCGGACCGGAACTCGGCGCCGCTCCGCCGCAGGATCCGGTCAACGAGCATGGCGTCTGCGCCGACCCCTATGATCCGACCACTTGCTGGAACGGCACGGCGGGGACGTATCAGTGCCCGCAAAACTCCAACGTGTACGTCTACCGCAGTTATGGTCCGCAACAATTCACGCTCCAGGCGGATCTCGAATTCCGCTGCGGTAAATTCTCGACCGAAGGCGCCTGCAACACCTTGCCGTTTTGCGCCTGGTCAGACGCAGACGACCTCTGCAGTGTCAGTGGATCGACGTCCATCTGGGCCGGCACAACCTGCATCGAACGGGATTCGACCAACTGCACCCAGGATCCCCAATGCATCCTCGATGGCAGCGTCTGCCAGTATAAAGTCGGGCAGTTGCAGCTCGGCGGATCGGCCATCACGCGGAACGCATGTGTCGGCACGCCCATCGGTGACGCCGGCACCTGCGGCGACGGCGTCGTCAATGGGACAGAGGAATGCGAACCTGGACAGACTGAAGCTATTCCTTGCAGTGCCGCAGGTCGCGACGGCACGGCCCTGCGCCGTTGCGTCGCCCTGACGTGCCGATGGGATTTCAAACCTACCGATTCGACGCGTCAAGTGCCCGCGGACCAATGCCAAGTCGGCCGCTGCGGCGACGGCGTCGTCCAATCGCCCGAGACCTGCGACGATGGCGATGCGCTCAACGGCACCTACGGCCATTGCGCCGTCGGCTGCGGCTCGACCGGCTTCGCCTGCGGCGACGGCCAGCGCCAGCCCAGCGAAACCTGCGATTGCGGCTCCAACAATGGTTCGTATCGCTTTAACGGCGTTGTGGCGACGTCATCATCCTGCACCGCCGCGGGCGCTTCGGCTCCCTCTTGCGCCTGGGACTGTAGCGGCGCCGGACCGCGCTGCGGCGACGGCGTCGTTCAGGAGGACGAAGTTTGCGACGGCCAGATCGAAGAGTTCAAGGGATTTTGCAGCGACGCCGCCCAGACCGGCTGTAACACCAATGCCGACTGTCCTGCGACCGGCCCGGTCTGCGGCAATTTTTGTCCGACGCCGGAGCAGAAGCGGCGCCGAGCATGCAATTCGAACGATGTGACTGCCGTATCGGATGATTTGCCGGGCGGGTCTGCCTGCAAGTGGGCTGCCTGGGAATGCACCGCCCCCGGCCAGTGCGGCGACGGCCAAACCCAGACCGGCGAACAGTGCGACGACGGCAACAGCAACAACGGCGATGGTTGTATCATCGATCCGACGCAGGGCGCCGACTTCATGTGCAAAAAGTCGCGCTGCGGCGACGGCTTCGTCGATTCCTCGGCTGGTTCGACCGAGCGCTGCGACAACGGTGCCGCCAACAACGGCCGGCTGTGTCAGCCCCAGTACGGCCGCAGCTGCAACTACTGCACCGCCGCCTGTACCGTCGGCACCGTCTCGGGCGGCTTCTGCGGCAACAACATCGTCGAGGACCAGGCGGCCACCCCGCCCGGTCCCGAACAATGCGACGGCGGACTCCAGGTCGGCAGCTTCGTGTGCATCAGCACCAAGCCGGCAGAGCGGTCTTGCGGCCTCAAGAACGGCGTCACCCGGTGCAATTCCGAGCAATGCGTCCGTGAATGCAACCAGCCGGACACCGAACTGTGCTTCAATGACGTCCAGTCTGGAAACAGCGACGTCACGCCGGCCTGCGCCCCCGGCCAGCCGTGTCAGATCGTTACGGACGTCGCCGCCTGCACGTACGTGACGGGAGATGGCGAAACCGCCGCCGCCCCGCTCTACGACTCCTGCGATCCCGATGACGACAACGACGGCGTGCCGGATGAACAGGATTCTTGCGGTCCGAAAGATCCTACCGTGCATGGCGCTTATGCTCCCAACAATGTTCCACCCGCGCCCAGAGCCTGTGGCGACGATCATGATTGTGATGGTACAAATGATAACTATCAAATCCAGGAAAGAATCAAAGTCCGGGCTCGCGGATCCATTCCAAACACTTGCCGCGACCTACAGCCGGATTTCGGTATTCGTTATCATGTGGGGGGAACGTCCCAGAATGAATGGGTGACGCCGACACCAACCCTCGATCAGAAACTTGATGGTGAATGGAAAGAATACACTTTCGATATTAACTTGTGTGTGGTCGCGGTCGATAAGATTCAGGTTGAAATGCGATCAAATGATTTCGTGGTTTGCGGAGGCGTTTCACGGGATCAGGACATCTACGTCGATTGGGTAAAGTTTGGTAGCGAGGCGCAAGTACCGATTACCAAACTGCAAAGCCAAGGCGGTACGGGAGCGTGTCGGAGCGTTCCAAGCGACGAGCGCTCGGTAATCTTCGGCGCAGGTAATGTGTACCCGAATGAAGCTGCCGACTCGGCGGCAGCCAGCTGTCTCAATGCGCCGCAGGTAGCCGTTAGCAGCCGGGATCCTGCTCCCGGCCTTCCAGGGACCGCCGGCGACGGTTGTCAGAGCGATACGTGGACTAACGCTATCCGCTGCTTTGGTTACTTCGAAGTCCGACGCAACCCGTAGCGGGAGGAGGCGTGGTATACTTCATAAGGATAATCTCGCGCTATGTTCGACGAACCGGGAAAAGAGCCCCAAGATATCTTCGCCGATGTAGACAAGGTGCCTGCGCAGGCAGCGCCCGCGCCTGCGCCTGCAGTCAGGTCCTCCGGCCCGTCGGTGATCCTGCTCGGATTCGTCGGCCTGATCATTCTGGGCGGCATTGGCGGGGGAGTATATTATTTCTTTTTTCGCGGTGCCGCGCCGGCGACCCCGGCACCTGCCGTGCAAACCACGACGCCGATCCCAACCCCGCAACCGCAGCCCGAACCCGTCCTCCAGCCGGCGCCCCCGCCGCAACCAAAGCCGACCCCGACACCAGAACCGACTCCGGCTCCGACGCCCGAGCCGACACCCGAACCCGCGCAAGAACCGACGCCGCCGCCCGCGCCCGACACTGATGGCGACGGCTTGAGCGATGCTGAAGAAACGTCCCTCGGCACCAATCCGCTCATGCCTGACACCGATAATGACGGCCTCACCGACCGCGACGAAGTAAAAACCTGGAAGACCAATCCGACCAACCCCGACACCGACGGCGACAAGTACCGGGATGGCGACGAGGTCAAGAACGGTTACAATCCCAACGGTCCCGGAAAGTTCATCCAGGTTCCCCAACAATAACGACAATGCCCGCCGAACTTGAAAAACCGCCAGGTTCGCCATCGCTGCCTTCGGGCGACGAACCGGTGATTCACGTGATCCCTGAAAAATTTCATGGGGCGGCATTGTAGTTGAAAGCCAAGACGCCTCCGCCGCCTCCGCCGCCGCAAGCGCCGCCGGCAGTCGTCGCGCCAGCAGGGCGGCCTGAAGGCCGCCCTCCGGAAGGAGGCGGGCCTTTAGGCCCGCAGACGGGCGCATCAAAGCCCAAAGGCAATAAGGGCTTGGTCATCGGTATTCTCGCCCTCATTCTCTTGCTCGGCGCCGGCGGCGCGGTCTACGTGCTGACTCGCGGCGCCGCCAAACCCGTCGTCAACACGCCGCCGCCCCCGGTCGGTCCGGTCTGCGGCGACAACAAGTGCGATCCGGCCGAAAGCCCTTTCTCCTGCCAGCAGGACTGCGGTCCGGTGCCGCCGGTCTGCGGCGACGGCAAGTGCGACGTCTCCGAATCCTCCCAGAGCTGCGCCGCCGACTGCGGCGCTCCGGCCCCGGTCTGCGGCGACAACAAGTGCGAAGCTCCGGAATCGTCCGAGTCCTGCGCCGACGATTGCGGCCCGCCGCCCCCTCCGCCGCCGCCCAAGGGAGGCACCGACACCGACTCCGACGGCTTGACCGATCTCGAGGAGACCTCGATTTACGGCACCAGCGTCACCGACATCAACACCGATCATGACAGCTACGTCGACGTCAACGAGATCATCAACCTCTTCGATCCGGCCAAGCCGACGCCGGCCAAACTCGTCGACAATCCCGGTATCAAGGCTTACGCTAATACTCCCTTCGGATACGAAGTCCTGGCTCCGGCGAGCTGGTCGACGCGAACCACCGACGGCACCGAAAAAGAAACATTCTTCACCGCCTCGACCGGCGAGTTCGTCGAGATCCTGGTCGAGGAAAACATCGACAACAAGAAGCTGCTCGACTGGTACTTGGCCGCCGATCCCAACGTCAAGAGCGCCGAAGTCGCCATGTTCAAGACGCGCCAGGGGTACGAGGAGATCTTGAGCCCTGACGGCCTGACCGCCTACGTCGCCGCCGGCAGCCGCATCTACGTGATCACCTACAACCTCGGCACCAGCGCGGAGATCCAGTTCAAGAGCACCTTCGCCATGATGATCAACAGCTTGAAAGTGAAGTGACGCCGGGGCAAGATACGAAAGGAGGGCGGCCTTTAGGCCGCCCGCGCCAGCGCTTCATAGCACCCGACACGCTCATGCGAATCACCATCTCTGGCAAGCTGCCCGCGGACGTCGGTTCCGCCCTGGTCACGCGGCTGGTCGTGGGTGCCTGTGCCGCGGCCAAGCGGCGCCGGCCCGGCGCCGTCGCCATAGCCGTTACCGACGATCGGACCGTCCGCCGCCTCAATAGGATGTTCCGGGGCAAGGATAAGACCACCGACGTTCTTTCCTTTAGCTACGGCGACGAGGTCAAGTTTCCGGCTGGCCCCGTCGCTCGCGAGCGACGGGGCGGGGAGCGGACCCTGGGCGACATCGTCATTTCGCTGCCCAAGGTCAGGCGCCAGGCGCGCGACAACTCCCGGAGCGTCAAAGACGAGTTCGCCCTCATGGTCGTGCATGGCACGCTGCATCTGCTCGGCTATGACCATGAGAGGGTGAAGGACGAAAAGGCCATGTTCGCGCTTCAACACAAGATTTTGGCGCGTATCCTGGGCTGGTAACGCAACCGACATGTTCTCCCTTCCCCATTTCTCCAAAAGCGTCCTTCATGCCTGGCATGGCCTGGTTCGGGTGGCCCGCGAAGAACAGAGTTTCCGCATCCAGCTCCTGGCCGGCATCGCCGTCGCCGTCCTGATGTCCGTCCTTGACCTTTCCGGCCTCGAGCGGGCCTTCTTAGTGCTTGCGATTACGCTCGTGCTCGTGCTAGAATTGGTCAACAGCATCTTCGAACGGGTCGCCGACCTGATGAAGCCGCGTATCCACCAGTATGTCGCCGATATCAAGGACATCATGGCGGCCGCGGTGCTTGTCGCGTCCATCGGCGCCGCCATCATCGGCATATTGATTATCTTGCCCCACCTCGGAATCGGCCCGTCGGGCCGATAGGCGGCCTGAAGGCCCCCTCCAATACTATGGGCACCCCCAGGTACTACGCCGGCATCGATATCGGATCAACGGCCGTCCGCGTTGCGGTCGGTCAGAAGTTGCCCGTCGGCGAGAAGGAACAGATCCATATCATCGGCGCGGCCGAGGTTCCTTCCGAGGGTATCAATCGCGGCGTCATCAATTCCATCGAGGACGCGGTTTCCTCGGTTTCGACCTGCATCGAGAAAGTCGAACGCATGACCGGCGTACCGCTCCAGGCCGCCTGGGTTTCGATTTCCGGATCCAACGTCATGCCGATGGAGAGCAAGGGCGTGGTCGCGGTTTCACGCGCCGACGGCGAGATCCGCGAGGACGACGTCGAACGCGCCATCGAGGCCGCCCAGACGGTCGCCGCTCCGGTCAATTTCGAAATTCTGCACGTCATTCCCAAGACTTTCACCGTCGACGGCCAGAAGGGGATCAAGGATCCGGCCGGCATGAACGGCATCCGCCTCGAGGTCGACGCCCAGATCATCCACGGCTCCTCGGCTCATATCAAAAATCTGACCAAGTGCGTCTATCGCACCGGCGTCAACATCGAACACGTCGTCTTGGGCATCTTGGCCACGGCCGAAGTCGCCGCCACGGCCAAGCAGCGCGAGCTCGGCGTCGCCGTCGTCAACCTCGGCGGTTCGACCACCTCGATCGCCGTTTTTGAACAGGGCGAAATGCTCCTGACATCGTGTTTGCCGATCGGTTCCGATCACGTCACCGCCGACGTCGCCATCGGCCTGCGCACCTCCATCGAGATCGCCGAGAAGGTCAAGCTGTCCTTCGCTTCGGCCCTGCCGCGCGAGATGACCAAGAAGGATGAGATCAACCTGCGCGAGCTCGGCGCCGACGAAGACGAGGTCATTTCGCTCAAGTACGTCGCCCAGATCGTCGAAGCCCGCATCGACGAGATTTTCGAAAAGATCGACAAGGAGCTCAAGCGCATCGGGCGCTCGGGCATGCTCCCGGCCGGCGTCATTCTGACCGGCGGCGGCGCCAAGCTTCCCGGCATCGTCGAATTCGCCAAGGAAAAATTGCGCTTGCCGGTTTCCCAGGGCTACCCCGTCGGCGTCACCAGCATCACCGATCGCGTCAACGACATGGCCTTCACCGGCGCCATCGGTCTGGTACAGTGGGGCGCCAACGGCGATCCGGCCGCCGAATCGCGCGGCGGATTCATGGCGGCCGTCAAGCCGGTCGCTGCTGTGGCCGGACAGCTCAAGAAGTGGTGGCAGGCCGTACGTCCTTAGGCAACTTAGTACGGAGGGCGGCCTTTAGGCCGCCTGCGTTAAACCGAAGGGAAACATCTTATCCGGCATGCGAATCATATGCCGTGTTGACGACTGTCGCTGGCGGCCTAAAGGCCGCCCTCCTCGTTTCCCGGCTGTGAACACTTTTTGTACTCATTTTGTGCAAAAAATTTCTTGACAGCGGCTCGCCGACTCTCGTACAGTTTTAAAAGATATTCGCGCTCAACGGGTTCATCTCCATTCTATGGCCGAAGTAAAAC
>JACQSM010000082.1 GCA_016205965.1 Candidatus Uhrbacteria bacterium | reverse complement strand
ATAATATTATATTACAAGTTCACCACCGGCAACACAGGGAGTCAACATCCATGCCTGCAGTCAATCCCGCTGGCGATGCCATGAGCATCGTGATGTGCCAGTTCTCACCCGAGCCCGCCGAGGACCGGGCCGGCGTCGAACGCAACATCAAACGGATCTTCGATTACATCGACCGCGCCTGCAACGGTTTCCCCGGCGTCGATCTGATCGTCATGCCGGAATACAGCACCCACGGCTTCGGCTTCGATCCCTATTCCAAGCACCTGAAGCTGGCCTCCACCATCCCGGGCCCCGAAACCGATATGTTCGGCAAGAAGGCCCGCGAGAAGGGCGTGTGGCTGTGCGTCTCGTGTGTCGAGAAGGCCGACAACCCGAAGGACAAGCCGCACAACTCGATGGTCGTCATCAACGCCGACGGCAGGGTGGCGCTTAAATACCGCAAGATGATCCCGTGGTGCCCGAAGGAGCCGTGGACGCCGGGCGAGGTAATGAACGTCTGCGACGGCCCCAAGGGCTCGAAGCTGGCGATGGCCATCTGTTCCGACTTCGACTATCCGGAGATCGGCCGCGAGGCGGCATGGAAGGGCGCGACGGTGATGCTCAGGCCGTCGAAGTACATGTACCCCTGGGATCACATCTGGGACATCACCAACATGGTGCGCGCCTACGAGAACCAGATGTACGTGGTCGCCGTCAACCATACCGGCATGGACGCCGCGTATTCGTATTTCGGACGCTCGATGGTCTGCGATTACGACGGCAACATGATCGCCAAGATGGGCGACACCGAGGGCATGACCAAGGTCGACATCTATCCGAATCAGGTTCAGGCGATCCGCGAGGATCGCATTTCCAACAACTATCTCTATCAACTCAAGCACCGCGGCTACACGGGCGTTCCGCCGATAGGCAAGACGCACAACCCGTTCACGATCTACAGCGAGTGGGACAACATCCCAGAACGTTGGAACCGCCCGCCAACGGCGGAATCCGAACGGGTCGCGAACATCGGGCGCGAGGCCCTCGAGCGTGCCGCCAAGGCGAAGGCTTCGCCGAAGGTTGCCGCCGAGTAACGCGGGTTCCAGCGGCGGAGCGACGGATGTGCCCGCCCCGGAGCCGCATGACTTGGCCCGCCCCGATGCGCACCCTTGGTTTCGTGCCGGCGGGCAGTCCGGGCTGAGCCGGGTCGCTGCCAATTACCAACAACTCAATAAAACATCTTAGGGAGACAAGCATCATGAAACGTCTATTTGCGGCCTCGTTGGGCGGCGTCGTTGCCCTGTTCCTGACCGGCACGCCGGCGGCGATCGCCGACAACTACCCGGACAAGCCGATCACCATGACGATCACCTTCAAAGCCGGCGGCGCCGCGGATATCGCCGGGCGCCTGGCGGCCAAGGCGGCGGAGAGGCTGCTGGGCCAGCCGATAACGGTCATCAACAAGCTCGGCGGCGGCGGCGCCACCGGGTTCGACTTCGTCGGCAAGCAAGCGCCCGACGGCTACAACGTCGGCTGGCTGTCGGCGTCGATCCTGACGACGACGATCCTCGGCAATCTGCCTTATGGTTATGACCACTTCGAGTACGTGTGCGGCGTCACCTTCGACGCCACCGCCCTCGCCGTTAAGGCGGATGCGCCGTGGAAGACGCTGCCTGAGTTCCTGGCGGCGGCGAAGAAGACCCCGAAGCAGGTCAAGGTCGGCCACGCCGGGACCGGCAGCTTCACGTACATGACCGCCGCCGCGCTGATGGCCCAGCAGAAGGCCGATGTGACGTTCGTGCCCGTCGGCGCGCGTCGCCTGCCGGCGTTGCTCGCCGGCGAGGTCGAGGCGATCTCGGTGCATCCCCCCGAGCTCCTGGCGGCGATGAAGGGCGGCAAGGTGCGGCTGTTGGCGATCTCGTCGCCGAAACGCGTCGACGCCTACCCCGAAGTGCCGACGTTCGGCGAAATCGGCATGGAACTGGGCTTCTATCAGTTCCGGGGCATCTTCGTTCCCAAGGGCACGCCGCAGGCGGTCAAGGCCAGGTTGTCGCAGGCGTTCAAGGCCTCCGCGACCGACCCAAAACTGTTGGAAGTGGCCAAGGAACACGGGTTCGGCATCAACTTCATCGGCCTGGACGAGTTCCCGGCCTACGTCAAGAGGCAGAACGAACTTCTGCGCGAAGTCATCGAGCGAACCAAGAAAAAATCCTGACCGGATTTCGCCGGCGGATGGTATCGCCGACGGCGTCGAGGGGAGGAAAACGGCAATGATCGGGCGAATTGTCTTCGGATGCTGCTTGGTCGTGCTTGCGATCGCTTACGGCGTTGTCGGCGACAACTATCCGGCCATGGGCCTGCAGGAGGGTTTCGGCCCGGGTCTGTTCCCGGTGATCATCGCCGGCGTCGTCGCGGTGTTCGCGGTTTTGGAGACGGTGCAGAACACACTGATCCTCCGGAAAATTCAAAAGGCGCCGATTGAATCCGGGGTGGCGGCCGTGGCCGGGCCGGCGTCCGGCGTCGACGGCCACGAGTTCATCAGCAGCCTCGTCATCGTCACGGCGGTGGTCGCGGCGGTGCTGCTGATGCCGGTAATCGGGTTCGTTGCCGCCAGCGCCGGCCTGTTGTTGGTTCTGTCGATGGTGATGGGCATGCGCCCGTTGTGGAAAAGTGTCGCGATTTCGGCGTTGGTGGCGGGCAGCCTGCATCTCATTTTCAGCAAGGGATTCGATGTCGTCTTCGCGTTTTAAGACGGCGTCGGCATAGGGAGCATCTAGTGGAATTCTTCGTGCAAGGCATCGCGGTGGCTCTGGAACCGTTGACCCTGCTGTTGACGGCGGTCGGCGTCATGTTCGGAATCGTCATCGCGGCGGTGCCCGGCCTGACGGTATCGATGGCCGTCGTGCTATTGCTGCCGTTCACGTTCGGCATGGCGAGCGGTCCGGCAATGGGGCTGATGCTCGGGGTGTTTGTCGGCGGCATGGCGGGCGGCGCGATCTCAGCGATCCTGATCAATATTCCCGGCAATCCCGCCTCGATCGTCACCAATCTCGACGGCTACCCGATGACCCTGCAAGGGCGAGCCGACCTGGCGCTCGGAATCGCCTTCCTGTCGAGCATCCTGGGCGGCCTGTTGGGGCTGATCGCGCTGGTCCTGATCGCGCCGCAGCTTGCCGATTTCGCGCTGCTGTTCGGCGCCGCCGAGCAGGCGGCGCTGGTTTTGCTCGGCCTCACCCTGGTGGCCGGGTTCTCCGAGGGCTCGATCGTGCGTGGTCTGGCATCGGCCGGCATCGGCCTGGCCATCGCCACTGTCGGCATGGACCCGATCACCGCCGCTCCGCGTTACACCTTCGGCACCGTCGCCCTGCAACAGGGGATATCGTTCATTCCGGTGATGATCGGCTTGTTCGCGATCCCGATCGCGATTCAGAACCTTCGCCCGGGGTCGCTGATGGAGCCGGTCACCATCCCGGTCGTCAACAACGCCATCGCCGGCATCAAGGAGGCGTTCGGCCATCTGCGCTCGCTCGCCGTCTGCATCCTTCGGTCGTCGGCGGTCGGCGTCGTCATCGGCGCCATTCCGGGCACCGGCAGCGCCATCGCCGCGACGCTCGGATACCAGTACGCGGAGCGATTCTCGCGCCACCCGAAAGTGCCGTTCGGGAAAGGCAATCCGGAGGGCATCTCCGCACCCGAGGCCGCCAACAGCGCGCTGACCGGCGGCGCCCTGATCCCGATGCTGATCCTCGGCATTCCGGGCGACCCGGTGACCGCGGTCATGCTCGGAGCCCTGATCATCCAGGGGCTGGCGCCGGGGCCGCTGCTGTTCCAGAACAATCCGGACGTGGTTTACGGCCTGTTCGGCTCTTACGGCGTGGCGCTGGTGGTGCTCGCGGCGGTCGCCATTTTCGGGATTCCGCTTTTCGTCAAGACGATCAAGATTCCCGCCCGGGTACTGATGCCGACGATCGTGCTTCTGTCCATCATCGGCTCCTACGCGTTGAGCAACAGCGTACTCGACATCTGGATCATGCTTGGCGCCGGCGTGCTCGGCTTCTATATGCAGAAGTGGCGGTACCCGATCCTGCCGTTGCTGTTGGCGCTCATTCTCGGCCCGATTCTCGAAGAGCAGTTCCGCATGTCGTTAATCATCGGGTTGGGCGATCCGCTGATCTTCTTCAAGAAACCGATCAGCCTTGCGTTCATCATCCTGCTCGCCGTCTACCTCGGCAACCAGATTCGGCAGGAGTGGCACCATCGCCGTGCCCGCGTCGACGAATTGGTCGGACGGGCCGCCCGGGAAAGCGGAACCTCGAAGCCGATTTCGAGCTAAGCCAGGGGATAATCACCATGAAAGTGACCAAACTCGCGGACAGCAAGACCGACATCCTCACAGATCATTTCATCGGCGGCAAATGGGTGCGTGGGGGAGGCGGTCTGACCGTCAGCGTCATCAATCCCTTCGACAACGAGCCGATCTGCGCGATCCATGCGGCGTCGATCGCGCAAGTGGCGGAAGCCGTGGAAATCGCCCACGCCGCGTTCAAGCACCCGTCCTGGCGCGGCCTGCTGGGCCGCCAGAGGGGCGAGTTGCTGCACCGGCTGGCGGGACTGCTGCGACGCGACCTGGAAATCTTCGCCACCATCGAATCGATGGACACCGGCATCCCGATCCGCGAGACCCGGATGGAGGTCTCGACCTCGGCGCTGCACATGGAATACTTCGCCGGATTCGCGGGCAAGATCGAAGGTAGCTACCAGGACCTGGGCAAACGCTTCAACTACACCCGGCGCGAACCCTACGGGGTGATCGGCCAGATCGTACCGTGGAACACTCCCCTGAAGCTGATGGCGCGCGGCTTCGCAGCGGCGGTCGCCTGCGGCAACACGATGGTGGTCAAGCCGTCGATCGTGGCGCCACTCAGCATCCTCCGCTTCGCCAAGCTGGTGAAGGAAGCCGGCTGTCCGGCCGGCACGGTGAACATCGTCACCGGGCCGGGACGCACCGTCGGCAAGGCCATCGTCGAGCACCCGAAGGTGCGCAAGGTGATCTTCACCGGCGGCACCGAGGGCGGCCAGGAAATCATGCATCAGGCCGTCGCCACCGTCACGCCGGCGGTGCTCGAGCTCGGCGGCAAGGGCCCGATCATCGTCTGCGAGGACGTCGATCACGACGAGGCCATCGACGGCGTGTTGACCCAGGCGTTCGCCCGCAAGGCCGAGGTCTGTTTCGCCGGCACGCGGCTGTTCCTTCCGGAATCGATGCACGACCGGTTCGTCGACGACCTGGCCAAGAAAGCGGCTAAGATTCCGATGGGCAATCCGCTCGAAGGCACCACCCAGCTCGGGCCCCTGATGACCGCCGAGCGTCTGGATGGTATCGTCGACGCGATCAACGCCGCCGTCGAGGAAGGCGCGCATCTCGTTTGCGGCGGCGCCAAGGCTACCGACCCCGCACTCGTTCGGGGCAACTTCCTGCCGCCGACCATCCTCACCCGCGTCACCCCCGGCATGGCGGTGGCCAAGGACGAACTGTTCGGTCCTGTGCTGTCGGTGATGACCTACAAGACCCTGGACAAGGCCATCGACATGGCGAACGATTCCGATTACGGGCTGGCCGCCTACGTGTGGTCCAACGACATCCGCCGCTGCCACGCGATCGCCGACCGTCTGGAGTCGGGGAACGTGTTCCTCAACGCCTACGGCTACCAGTCAGAGATTCCGTTCGGCGGCTATAAGATGAGCGGCATCGGCCGCGAGCACGGGGCCGAAGCGATGCATGAATACACGCAGGTCAAGAGCGTCACCGTCGGCCTCGAGCGCTTCAAGTCGCGCTTCGAGGCGTAAGTGACCTGTGGACAACCCATCGCTGGCAAGAGATAGAGGGTTAGATGAACGAACAATCCAAGCGCGTATCGCGGCAATCGGACCAGCCGCTCTACCTGCAGATCGTCGCCGCCCTGGAGCATCGGGTCAGCTCGGGCGATCTCAAGTTCGGCGACATGTTGCCAAGCGAATCGAGCTTAATGGACGAATTCGGCGTCAGCCGAATCACCGTCCGCCAGGCGTTGGCGCACCTGGAAAGCCGCGACCTGATCGTCCGCCGCCCAGGCAAGGGAACGTTCCTGAAGGCGCCGGAGATCAAGCAGCAGCTCAACCGCGAGGCGAAAACCATCGTCGAGGCACTGCGCGAACGGGGAATAGAGCCGGACGTGACGATCCTCGGCCTCGAGCAGATCGACCCGCCGGCCTGGGTCCGCGACGCGCTCGGAACCGGCGACGAGCCGGTGACGCGGCTGCGCCGGGTCTATAAGCACAACGGCCTGCCGATCGCCCTGGTCTATCTCCACCTGCCGCTGGCCATGAGCGGGGTGGCGAGCGTGCTGGCGCGCGACGATCATCTCACGGAAACCACCTACACGGTGTTCGAGAACGAGCTGCACGTCACCATCAAGGAAGCCAAGCACGTCATCCACACCGTCGAGCTGGACGCCGAGGCCGCCCAAGCGCTGGATATGAAGGCCGGCGAGCCGTGTATGGTCATGGACCGGGTCACCTATGCCGACCACGGCGGCGTGATTGAAATCATGAGATTCTATTATCCGACCGACAGGTTCCGGTTCGAAATCACGCTGCCCCGGCACGCGAGCGGAATTGCGCTCAGGATGTCGGAAGCGTAGGTCGCGACGCCATCGCCCGATGTTCGGGAACCCGCCATGGATCTAATGATCGAGGGTAAGGTTGCGATCGTCACCGGCGCCAGCACCGGCATCGGCGAGGCGGTTGCTTATGAACTCGCCGGGAACGGCGTCCGTGTCGTCATCACCGCGCGCGGCGAGAAGCGGCTCAAGGAGACCGCCAAGCGGATCGGTGCCGAGACCGGCTCCGAGGTTGCCGCCGTCGCCGCCGACGTCACCGAGGCAGACGCCGCCGAGCGGCTGGTCGCGGCAGCGGTAAAGCGGTTCGGCGGCATCGACATCGTCGTCAACAACGCCGGCCGGGCCCAGGCTGGCGGTTTGCTGGAAACCACGGACGCCGACTGGTCGCGCATGGAGGAAGTCAAGATCCACGCCATGGTGCGCCTGAACCGGGCGGCGATCCCGCACATGCGGCGCAAGCATTGGGGCCGCATCGTCAATATGTCGTCGATCGGCGGTATCTACCCCAATCCGAAGCTCTTGATCTCGCACGTGCTCAGCGCCGCGATCAACAATTTGACCAAGAGCCTGGCGCTCGAGGTGGCTAAGGATGGCATCCTGGTCAACGCCATTGCCATCGGCGCCATCCGGACCGACAATTGGGCCAGCAACATGATCCCCAAGGTGCGTCAGACCCGTCCCGACCTCGCGGCCCTCGACGACGAGGCGCTGATCGAGCTCCTCGGCGCGGAGCTGACGCCCGTCGGGCGTTTCGGCATTCCGGAGGAAATTGCCGCCGTCGCCGCGTTTCTGGTGTCGGCGCGCAACGGCTTCGTCACCGGCTGCACCGTCGAGGCGTCGGGCGGCGCCGACCGGTTCATGTAACGGACGGGCCTCCGACGACATGAAAATCTGCGTCTTCGGGGCCGGCGCCATCGGTGGCTACATCGCGGTCGAAATGGCGCTCGCCGGCTTCGACGTTTCGGTGGTCGCCCGCGGCCCGAACCTGGAGGCGATCCGCGCCAAGGGGCTGCGCCTCCGGATCGAGGGCGCCGACAAGCTCGCCCGCGTCCCGGCCAGCGACCGGCCGGCGGACTTCGGCCCCCAGGATTACGTGATTTGCGCGCTGAAGGCGCACCAGGCAGCCGCGGCGGCGGACGCCTTCGCGCCGCTGCTCGGCCCGGCTACGGCCGTGGTCACCGCGATGAACGGCATCCCGTGGTGGTATTTCTACAAGGAGGGCGGGCCGTTCGAGGGCCGCCACCTGCGCTCGGTCGATCCCGATCGGCGGCAGTGGGTGTCGATCGGCCCCGAGCGGGCCATCGGCTGCGTCGTCGATCCGGCTTGCGAGGTCGTCGCGCCCGGCGTCATTGAGCATCACGAGCTGAAGCGCTTCATCCTCGGCGAGCCGGACGGCAGCAATTCGGAGCGCGTCAATGCGTTAAGCGCCGCCTTGATCAATGCCGGTTTCGACGCCCCGGTGCGCGACAACATTCGTTTCAACATCTGGCTAAAGCTGTGGGGCAACGTCTGCTTCAATCCGATCGGGGCCCTGACCCATGCGACTCTCGATCGCATCGCTTCGGACACGGCGTTGCGGGCGCTGTGCAAGACGATGATTCTGGAGGCCAAGGCGGTAAACGAAGCGCTCGGCGTCGACATCCCGGACAAGTTCGTCGAGCGCCGTCTCGACGTCGCGGGCACCATCAAGGGTCACAAGATATCCATGCTCCAGGACCTGGAGCGCGGTCGGTCGATGGAGATTGATGCACTGGTCACGGCGGTGCAGGAACTCGGCCGCCTCACCAGCGTGCCGACGCCGACCATCGACGTAGTGCTGGCATTGGTCCAGGCACGCGCCCGCCATGCCGGCCTCTACGCCGGTTAACGCCCGTCCTGTCGAGAGCGGACGCCTAATCGGTAGGATGCGGGCCTTGCAGCGGGTGGTCGGGCTCGCGGGTGTTCTTGCGGGCGGTCGGCATAGCGCTTCTCCTATCTCCGATGCCGCCATGGTGACCGGCCGGGATTGCCAAAACGT
>JACQSM010000081.1 GCA_016205965.1 Candidatus Uhrbacteria bacterium | reverse complement strand
GTTTCATGGCGGTACCTTTCGCGTTGCCGACCCAGACGCCGGTCACCAATGACGGCGTATAGCCGATGGCCCAGGCGTCTTTATAATCATTCGTCGTTCCGGTTTTGGCCGCCACCGGACGATCGCCGAGCGTCAGATAATTCTGCTCGCCGAAGATGAAGGCTCGGGCGGCGTTGTCGGACATGATCGAATTAATTTGTCTGGCGATCTCCGGTTCGAAAACTTTTTGCGCGCCGGCCACGGTGTTGTCGAACAAGACGTTACCGTCGCGGTCTTCGACGCGCAGGATCGCCTTGGTCGGCGCCAGATTGCCGTCTTGGGCGAAAGCGGAAAAGGCGGCGATATGTTCGATCGGCCTGATTTCGGCCCCGCCGAGCACCAACGACAGGCCGAATTTGCTCTTATCCTCGAAGGTCGTATAGCCGAGCTTGCGGGCGAAGTCGGTGAAACGGTCGATGCCCGTCAAATAGAGCATTTTTACGGCCGGAATGTTGAGTGAACCGGCCAGGGCTTGCCGGGCCGTGACGAGGCCATGTTCTTTTCCGTCGTAGTTCGAGGGCGTGTAGTCCTTGGGGACGCTCTTGAAAACCGTGGCCACATCGTCGAGAACGGTGTCCGGCGTATAGCCTTTCTCGAACGATGCCGCGTAAACGATCGGTTTGATCGACGAACCTGGTTGGAGGCGGCCCAGCAAGGCGTTGTATTTGCCGTTGATGGCGTCGTCGAAATAGTCGGCCGATCCCACCATGGTCAGGATTTCGCCGGTCTTGGGATCGATCGCCGCCAGCGCCGCCGTCGACGCCTTCCATTTTTTGAGAGCGTCCTTGTTTTCTTCGAGTATTTTTTCGGCCAGCGTCTGCTTGGTCATGTCCAAGGTGGTGATGACCTTGAGGCCGGCGCGTTCGACCTCTTGCTCGCCGAAAATATCGGCCAGAGCGTCTTTCACGTAAAAAACGAAGTGCGGCGCGGTGATGCTCTCGCGGCGCGGCAATACCCGCGCGACGACGTCGTCCTTTTTCGCCTCGGCCGCCTGTTCGGCACCGATGTATCCCTGCTCGACCATGAGGTCGAGTACGAGATGCACCCGCTCGGTCAATTCTTTGCGATGGTTGCCGTACGGCGAGTAGTACGTCGTGGCTTTGGGCACGGCGGCCAGCATGGCGCTTTCGGCCAGTGTCAGGTCTTTGGCCGCTTTGCCGAAGAAAGCCTGCGAAGCCGACTCGACGCCGAAGGCGACCGAGTCGTAGGGAATCTCATTGAGATAAAATTTCAGGATCTGATCCTTGGTGAAACGGCGCTCGAGTTCGTAGGCGAGGACCAATTCTTTGATTTTTCTGGTGTATGTTTTTTCTTTGGTAAGTATCGAATTTTTGATGAATTGCTGGGTGATGGTCGAACCGCCCTGCACCTTGCGGCCGGCGACGATATTTTGCAGGACGGATCGCATGATGCCGCGGATGTCGATCGCGCGATCGGTGTAGAAACGCTTGTCCTCGATCGCTACCGTCGCCTGGCGCATGACCGGCGCGATGTCATCAAGTTCTACGACGGTGCGTTTTTGGCCGCTATGGACCTGGTACAAGATATTTTTTCCGGTCCGGTCGTAGATCGTCGTCGTTTCCGGCACGCTCCGGGCGATGATTTTTTCCGGATCGGGCAGCTGGGCCGCGAAGTATGCGAACAGGCCGATGCCGGCGATGCTGGCGGCTGAAAACAGCGCTACGAAGACGACGACGGCGTACGAGAGCACTTTTTTCGTCGGCGGACGCCGCTTGGCGCCGAAACCGCCGCCAGAGAGCGAACGCCGAACCAGGCCCGGTCGGCGGGCGCGATAAATATAATCGTATCCGGAATATTTCGGTGGCATGGGTCGAGAGTAGGCGGCCGGTGATTATTTGTGGAGCAGGGCGGCGCCGATGATGCCGGAGTCGTTGGCGAGTTTCGCCCGGACCACGGAAGTCGATGTCAGTGAGGGATAAGCCACGGCTGCCTTAAAGGCGGCCAAAGCCGGCTTCCAGAGCATCTCTGCCCGCATCAATCCGCCGCCCACGACGATGGTGTCGGGATTGAGGGTCTGCGCGATGTTGGCCAGGCCGGCGCCGAGTGCATTCGCGGTTGTGAGCATGGTCTCGATGGCAGCGGTGTCACCCTGCCTGGCGGCGTTCTCGACGCCCACAGCATCGAGTTCTTTGCCGGTCTTCTGTCGGTAGAGCGTTGACACGGCGGTACCCGAGGCCAGGGCCTCGAAATGGCCTTTCCGCCCGCAGGAGCAGATGGCCGCCGATGACAGGTCGATGACCGTGTGGCCGATCTCACCGGCGGCATTGTCTCGACCTCGGTAGATGCGGCCGTCGATGACGATCCCACCGCCGATACCGGTGCCAAGGGTCAGGCCGACGACATGTTTTTTACCCTTAGCTGCGCCTAAAGAGGCTTCTGCCAGGGTAAAGCAATGGACGTCATTGTCAAGGCGGACCGGAACTTTGAAGAGCTTCCGGAGAAGGTCGGCCAGGCGAAGGTTTTTGAAGGCCGTGGGGAGGTTTGGGCCTTGATGGTAGATGCCTTTTCCGTGGTTGACGAGACCGGCGATGCCGATGCCGATCCCCTTGATTCCAGGCCTCCAGGTCAGGCGAATGGCCTGGGTGATATTGGCTAGAACTGCATTTTTTCCAGACTTTGCATCGGTCGCCAAGCGATGCCTCTCCAGGACCTTCCCACTAGATGAGACGATCCCGACATGAATTTTTGTCCCGCCGATGTCAACGCCGATAATAGTGCCCATACTGTGGATGACTTGTGGAATACTCGAAAAATATAGCAGAAATGAGGCAAAAATAATAGGGAAACACCCCATTTCCGTTGCGGAAAACCTCTTCGCGTGTTAAAAAGCCCTCATCATTACGGCCCGATAGCCAAGCAGTAAGGCAGGGGTCTGCAAAACCCCTATGCGTGGGTGCAATTCCCACTCGGGCCTCCAAAAAAACTAAAATTCGGGCATCGGGCCCGTCTTTTTTATATGGATGCGGGATGCTAAGGTGAATACCGCTATGGCCAGCCCGAAAAAACTTTTCATGATCATCGACGGTCACGCGGTTCTGCATCGCGCCTGGCATGCTTTGCCGCCGCTCGCGACCAAAGAAGGCCTGGTCATCTCCGGCGCCTACGGTTTCACGACGATTCTTCTCAAAGCGATCCGCGACCTTCGGCCCACGCACGTGGCCGTCACGTTTGATTTGAAGGCGCCGACCTTCCGTCACGAAGAATACGAAGCGTACAAAGCCACCCGTGAAAAAAAACCCGACGAACTTTACGCCCAGGTACCGATCATCGAAAAAGTTTTGGCGGCCATGGAGATTCCTGTTTTTACCGCCAAGGGGTTCGAAGCCGACGATGTCATTGGCACGATTTCGCGTTTGGCTAACAAACAGGACAAGGACGTTGAGACGGTCATCGTTACCGGCGATCTCGATACATTGCAGCTGGTCGACGAGCGCACCAAGGTGTACACCCTGCGTAAGGGTATGACCGACACCGTCATTTATGACGTCAAAGGCGTCAAAGAACGCTACGGTTTCGCGCCCGAACAGCTCATCGACTACAAGGCGCTGCGCGGCGATCCGTCGGACAACATTCCCGGCGTCAAAGGCATCGGCGAGAAGACCGGCGCCGAACTGATCATCGAGTTCGGGACCGTCGAAGCTATTTACGAAGCGCTGGAAAAAGACTCGGCCAAGTCAAAAAATCTCAAACCCTCGGTGCGCGAAAAACTTTTGGCATCGAAGAAAGACGCGATCCAGGCCAAGCGGCTCTGCACCATCGTGCGCGACGCGCCGGTCGAATTCGATCTCGAAAAGTGCCGGCTGCGGCCGATCACCAGGTCGATGGTCGTTGAGGTCTTTCAAGAGTTTCAATTCATGAAATTGCTGGCGCAGTTGCCGGAGGATAGTCTGTTGGGTGCGGCTGTTTCACCGCCGGTTGCTCAGAGCGAAGAATCATCCCCGGAAGCTGGCCAGGAGATGCATTTGGATGATGCCAAGGGCGTCGCCAAGGCGCTCGCCGTCCTGGCCAAGAGCGACACCGTCGCCTTCCGCAGTCTGACGGAGACTGACGATGCGGTGACACCGAAGCTCTTGGTATTCGGACTCGCCGATAAGCGCATGTCGTACGTCTTGAGCGCCAAGGCGTGGTCTTCTTCTCGCACCGCCATCATTTCTTTTTTTGGCGAAAAGAAGCGGAAATTCGTCTGCCACGACCTCAAGCACGAGATCCGCGTCCTGGGCGCGCTCGGCGTCGCGATTCAGGGCGAGTGTTTCGATCTGATGATCGCCTCATACCTGCTCCATGCCGGCGAACGGCGCCACTCGCTCGACGCCATGCTCTCGAATTATCGCAGCCTGCCCGCCGACGAAACCGCGGCAGAAGCCGAAGCGCGGATCGGACGCTTGGCGATGGAAATGCCGCATCTCGTCGGACTCGCCGGCGAGCTCGGCGCCGAGCTGGCCAAACTCGACTTGGCGCGGGTGAACAAGGAGATCGAGTTGCCGGTGGCCCCCGTCCTGGCTGCCATGGAACGGCGTGGCGTCGGCGTCGATGTCCCCTACCTGACCGCGCTCTCGTTCGAGATGGAGAAAAAAATCCACGCGCTCACCAAGACGATTTATCATCTGGCCGACGGCGAATTCAACATCAATTCCCCGCTGCAGCTCAAGGGCGTTCTCTTCGATAAGCTGCGGATTTCGACGCAGGGAATCAAGAAAACCGCCAAGGGAAAAGGATTGTCAACGGCCGCGTCCGAACTCGAGAAGCTTCGGGGCAGCCATGAGATCATCGACGCCATCCTCGCCTACCGCGAACTGGCCAAATTGAAGTCGACCTACGTCGATGCCCTGCCGGCGCTCGTCCATCCGTCGACCGGCCGCATCCACGCCAACTTCAACCAAACGGTCACGGCCACCGGCCGGCTGTCATCGTCGAATCCCAATCTCCAGAATATCCCCACGGCCGAAAGCGACTATGGCAAGCGCGTCCGCGGCTCGTTCGTCGCCGACAAGGGCTTCGCGTTTCTCTCCGCCGACTACTCGCAGATCGAATTGCGCATCGCCGCCCATATCGCCAACGAGAAGACCATGATCGCCGCATTCAAAAACGGCGAAGACATCCACTGGCGCACGGCCGTCGAGATGTTCGGCGAGGATCGGGCCAAGGAACAGCGCCGCGTCGCCAAGGTCATCAACTTCGGCATCCTCTACGGCATGGGTCCGCAACGCCTGGCCGAGAGCGCCAACCTCTCTTTCGAAGAAGCGCACGACTACATCGACCGCTACTTCGCCATTCATCAGGGCATCGCTGCCTATATGGCCGATATCCGTGATCGGTTGCGCATCGACGGCTTCGTGCAGACGATCTTCGGCCGTAAGCGCTTTTTCCGAAATTTCGCCTTGATGAACAAGCGCGAACAGGCCGAGGCCGAGCGTCAAGCCATCAACATGCCGATCCAAGGCTCGCAGGCCGATATGCTGAAAATAGCCATGGTTCGCATAGAGAAAGCGCTTTCTGAGCAATATGGCGATGATAAGGCCAGAATGCTTCTCCAGGTTCACGACGAACTCGTCTTTGAAGTAAAGAAAAATCTCGTTGACGAAGTCGCCGCAGTGGTCACCCCGATCATGGAGAAAGTCATCGAACTCAAGGTTCCGATACTTGTAAACACCAGCACAGGCGAGCGCTGGGGCGAGATGAACAAAGCTTGACTTTTAGGCTAAATCGCGCTAGTCTTACCTGTTGGTCTTTGGTAATTTCTCTCAAAAAGGAGGCCACTATGGCCGATAATGATAGACGTCCTGCCTTTTTTCGCCGCATCACGATCCGAAATCCCGACGGGACGCAGGGGCCCTTCACTCCAGCCTCGATTTTTTCCTCGAACCAAATCGCGCCCGTCATATCGCCGATCCTCGGAGAGCACGTCGTCGATTGTGATGCGGCTCCGTTCTGCCCCAAGTACTTGTTCAGAACCAGCAAGGGCACCGAGCATCGTAAGGGCGGCCAGCTCGTCCTGACGCCGGGCAAGATCAGGCTGTTCCTGGCCGAAGGCCAGAAGAACAGCGGCTGGCTGACGGGCCACGATCTTCGCAAGGAGCTGGCCGACAAGCCGGTCCTGAACGCCAACGTCCTGGACTACCTGTTGGCCCATCAGGAACTGATCCCGGAAGAGTGGAAAGGTAAGGTGGCGGTGCTTTTCTGGGGCACCATCTACCGCGATGCCATCGGCAGCTTGTACGTCCGTTACGCTGACTGGCGCGGCGACCGCTGGGTCTCGAGCTGCGACTGGCTCGGCAGCGTCTTCCACGGCTGCAATCCAGCGGCGGTTCTCGCGAGTCCAGAACTCTGATCTTAGACACTGTGACCTTTGTTCTTTGACCCTTGGAACTTTGCCCTTGGGCGCATCTTCAATCAGGCCTCGCATTTCTGCGAGGTTTTTTTATCAACCAATTTCCAATTCGCGTTCGAGTTTTTCAAACACCTCTTTTTCGAGCTTGCCGACGACCATATCCCGAAACGCCGTATTCGGCCGTTCGGTAAAATTCGCGTCGACGATGTATACCTTTCCGGTCGGACTCCCCTCTTTGTTGACCTCGACCATGACGTTGTCGCTCTCAAGGCCGTGCCAGGTAAATGCGCCGTATTGGTTCTCATTGTGGTACTGACGCAGCCCGCGGATCAGTTCGGCGGCGTTGTTCTTCAGTTTCTCGAAGGCCGGACTGGTTCGGTCGACGCGCTTGAGAGCCTCGGCGAAGGTCACGCCCTCGACCTTCTCCTGCACGACGGCACCGATAAAGGGCTTTTTTTCGTGTTTGGGCAGCAATGATTCGCCGATCTTGGCTAGCAGATTCTTGAGCGCGCCTTTGCGCTTGTCGTCGCTGCTATAGCGGTTCATCAGCTGGCGGTCGAGCTGCGTGCTCATGAACTGCTGCATGGTGTTGGCCGTCTTGCCTGGAACCGAGTAGAAGCCATGAGCCTCGTCGTCGCTGAACTCGGTCGAGCGCACCCAGTATGATTCCGGAAAGAATTTCTTGCCGACGCGCTTTTTGAGCGCCTCGAACTCGTAATATTGGTGCTGGAAGAGCGCCACCTGCTCCTCGGGCGTCATGGCGGCGTCGCCGCTCCGAAAATCCTTGAACACGAACGGTTCGGGCCGACCTTTTTCATCGGGCAGGTCGATGGCGTAAACATCGAAGAAGACGCCGCGGCTCAAAAAATGGCCTTCGACCTCATGGAGTTGGCGCAGCCGCTCCGGCACGCTGACTTCCTGTTCGGAAGCCGGTCGGAACGAGGCGTCTTGCCAGGGTGAGGTGTTCTCGAATTTCATGCCTTCAATGTAGCATGACGGCTGCCGATCCGGTATGCTGAAGCCGTATGGAGCGCCTTCCTATTTCGGCTCACTACATCAAAGCTTCGCTCAACCTAGCGAAGATTGAGCAGAAGAACGGCGACCTCCCGCTTATCAAGAAGGAGCGCACCGTTCTCGTCTATAAGCCGGCCGAAAACCAGCTCATTTTCGTCTTTGCCTTCGGCGTCGTGACCCTTTTCGGCATCTCCGACAAAAAAGAGGTCGCCAAGTTTTTGAAGCGGTTCGGCAAGGGCGGCGAGGAGGAGCTGGCCATCAAGGTGATCGACGTCGCGCCCGAAGACTATGTGGTCGTGGTCGATCCCGAACAGCCGGAAGCGGTCGAGTTCGACTACGTCCGGGTCAAGAACCTCTCGCACGACAAGATCATGATCGTGGCCCACATGCTGGCCCAGTCGGTGGCGATCGATTTCTTCGACCGCCGGGCCGAAGAGATGTCGGAACGCTTCGAGCGCATTCACATGAACCTGGCCAAGAAAGGCCGGGTCGTCATGACTCGGCGCGAAATAATGCAGACCATCGGCACCAGCGGCGGCATCATCATCTTCATCATCGGCCAGCTGGCCCTGCTCGACAAACCGGACATCACCTGGGAAGAAAAAGAAGCCGAGACGCTCTTCGTCGGGCTGCGCAAAATGTACGAGCTCGACGACCGCTTCAGCTCGCTCCGTTTCAAGATCACCCAGATGCAGGACACCTCCGAGCTCATGCTCGACGTTCTCAACACGCGTCGAGCCGAGTTCATGGAAGTCGTCATCATCCTGCTGTTCGTTCTCGATATCTTCTTGCTGTTTTTCGAGCGCTGATATGCATTTCCTGATCTACGGCGAAGACACCTATCGTTCGCGGCGGAAACTTTCGGCCCTGCGGAAAGAATTTTTTCGTAAGCGCGATGCCGGCGGACTGAATTGCGCCGTCTTCAAAGCCTCCGAGTCCGACTGCGACGAGGTCGTGGCCGCGCTCTACGCCTCGCCGTTTCTAGCCGAAAAAAAGATGGTCATCGTCGAGGGGTTCTTGCGCACCGTCGCCGCCGAGCAAAAGAAATTAGCTGAAGCCTTAGCCAAGAAACCGGCCTCGACCGTAGTGATTTTTTTCGAGGATTGCGGCCCGGCCGGGCTCGAAAAATCAAACCTCTTTCCCCTGCTCAAGTCACAGCCGTTCTCCGATGAGTTCGCCAAACTCGCCGGCCGCGACGCCCTGGCGTTCGTCCGCGACGAATGCGCCGCCGCCGGCACGGCCATCGAACCGAAGGCGGCCGAGCTCGTCGTGCTTTTTACCGGCGGCGATTCCTGGCAGGTGCACACGGAAATCGACAAAGCGGCGGCCTACGCCAGGGCCGCCAAGTCCCCCGCCATCACCGCCGACATGGTTCGTCTTTTGGTCGTCGCCGGCGTGCAGGATGAGCCGATCTTCGCCTACCTCGATGCCTGCACCCAGGGCCGCGTGCGCGAAGCGGCATTGGCGCTTGAGCGTCTGCTTGAGGCCGGCACGCCCGAGGCGCAGATCATCTCGATGCTCGCCAAGCAGTTCCGGACGCTCATCGCCGTGCGCGACCTCGTCGATCGCGGCGAGCGCGACAAGTTCGTGGTCGCCAAGAAGCTCGGCATCCACCACTTCCCCGCCAGCAAGGCGATGAACGCGTGTCGGCGCTTGTCGTCCGAGGCGCTCCATGGCCGCTATCGCCAGCTGATCGAGATAGATCGCCGTTGGAAGACGGGCTTCGCCAAGCCGCGGACGCTGCTGCAGTTGTTTACCGCCTCGCTCGCGGCGTAGCAGAGAAACAAAACACCCCTCCGCTCGGAGGGGTGTTTTTGCTGCCGGAGATCACTACTTGGCGGCGGCGACGGCCTTGTTGATGCTCAACATGAGTCTGGACTTGAAGCGGGCGCCGGTGTTGCGCTTGAGGATCTTCTTCTGCACCGCCCTGTCGATGGTCTTGATCGTATCCTTCGCCAGTTCGGCCGCCTTCTTGGCGTCCTTGGTTTCGAGCGCCTTGCGAACGGAGCGACGGAAGAACGTCAGGGAGTCCTTGACCTTCCGGTTCCGCTCGGCCTTCTTTTTGGCCTGGCGCAGCGCTTTCATTGCTGCCTGGGTGATTGGCATAGTATTCCGTTCCTTGGTCGGAGATTACCGATAACGTCGTCAGGATAGCCTGACGCCGCATATTCGTCAAGATCTTTTACTCGAGCAGCTTAACCTGGTCGATTTTTCCGTTCAATTTCGCATAGCCCGACTGGACCGTATCCATGGCGCTTTTTGCGTTGGTGATGTGCCGGGCGAGCACCCCCACGGTGTCGCCGAAACGCACGGTTTCCTGCTGAACGCCCTTTAAAATGTCCCAAATCTTCTGCGCCTGCTCGTGCAACCGATTTCGCTCCATGCCCATCAGAATGACCCGCAGGAAATTGAAGAAACCGTGCGGAGAGGTCATCAGGACGCTCTTGGTTTTGGCGTAGTCCATGAGATTGTTCTCGTCATCGGTCAGGATGTGGTAATAGACGTTCTCCGACGGCACGTACATGATCGCGAAATTGACCGTCCCCTCCTCCGGCAACAGGTATTTTTTACTGATGTCGTCGACATGCTTCTTTACCGCCTTAACGAACTCCCTTGAGGCGGTTATTTTCTCGTCATCGTTGGTCGCCCGGTTCAATTGACGGAAGTTGTCGAGGGGAAATTTTGAATCGATCGGGACGAGGCCTGCCTGGGTTTTGACCACCGCATCGACGGTCTGGCCGTCCTTGAATTTGTGCTGCAGGATGTAGTGCTCGGTCGAAAATACCTGGGCCAGCATGTCGGCCAGGATCTGCTCGCCGATGTTGCCGCGCAGCTTGGGATGCAGCAGGTCGCTGAATTCCTCGAACCCCTTGAAGCGCTCCTGAACCGCCCCAAGTTCCTTGGCCACGCCGCCGATGACCTGGGCCGCCTTATCGAGGCGTGTGTTCAGCGACTCGGTCGACTTGTCGATACGTTCGTTCATGCTCTGGATGTTCTGATTGAGCATGAGCAGACCCTTGTCGTTGGTGTGTGAATCCTTCAAATCCTGGATGCGTTCGCGGAGCCGCCAGAGCGTGAAAAAGACCCCCAGAAGCAGTGCGGTGAGAGCGACGAGAAGAACGTTTTGGAGCATATCTTGCAGCGTTCAGACGGTTACGGTGCATAGTGTAGCAC
>JACQSM010000080.1 GCA_016205965.1 Candidatus Uhrbacteria bacterium | reverse complement strand
GAATATGGCCAAAAAGATCAAAGTCGTCATCAAACTGCAGATCCCCGCGGGCAAGGCCAACCCGGCCCCGCCGGTCGGTCCGGCCCTGGGTCAGCACGGTCTAAACATCTCGGAGTTCTGTCAGAAGTTCAACGCCGCCACCTCCAAGCTCGGCGGCGACATCACCCCGGTCGTCATCACCGTCTACGAGGATCGCACCTACACCTTCGTCCTCAAGACGCCGCCGGCTTCGGAGCTGCTCAAGAAAGCCGCCGGCATCGAAAAGGGTTCGGGCAAGCCGCTGACCGAAAAGATCGGCAAGGTTTCCAAAGCCCAGATCCGCGAGATCGCCGAGAAGAAACTCCCCGACCTCAACACCGCCGACGTCAACGCCGCCATGCGCATGATCGAAGGCACGGCCCGGCAGATGGGTCTCGAAGTCACCGCGTAATCACCTAATCAAGTGGGAGGCCGCATCCGCGCGCCGCTCGAACCACCAATCTTATGCCGCACGGCAAACGCTACACCGCGCTCAAAGCCAAGATCGATCCCAAGAAAACGTACTCGCCCGAAGAAGCGATCGCCCTGGTCAAGGAGACCAGCACCACCAAGTTCAATTCCTCGATCGAGGTGCACGTCCGCCTCGGCATCGACCCCAAGAAGACCGAGCAGTCGGTCCGCGGCACCGTCACCATGCCCCACGGCATCGGCAAGACCAAGCGGATCGCCGTCTTCGTCAGCTCGGCTGAAAAAGAGAAGGAAGCCAAGGACGCCGGCGCCGCCATCGTCGGCGGCGAAGAACTGATCGCCGAGATCGCCAAGACCGGCAAAATCGACTTCGACGTCGCCGTGGCCACGCCCGACATGATGCCAAAAATGGCCAAGGTCGCCAAAGTCCTCGGCCCCAAGGGCTTGATGCCGAGCCCGAAAAGCGAAACAGTCACCACGCAAATCAAAAAGACGGTCGAAGAGCTCGGCAAGGGCAAAGTCACCTTCAAGAACGACGACACCGCCAACATCCACCAGATCATCGGCAAGGCTTCGTTCACCAGCGAGCAGCTCCTGGGCAACTTCCAGACGCTCATGGAAGCGCTGCGCAAAAACAAGCCGGGTTCTTCCAAGGGCACCTTCCTCCAATCGGTCACCCTGACCTCGACCATGGGTCCGGGCATCCGGGTGGCAGCATAAAAACGGATTGCGTATACTACGGAGGGCGGGCTTCAGCCCGCCCTTCTGGCAACCACATGATCCTCTCCGATCGCGACATCAAGCGCTACATGGCCGAAGGCAAGATCACCATCGATCCCTTCAGGCCGGAATGCGTCCAGCCGGCGTCGGTCGACCTCCATCTCGACCGGACGTTCTTGATTTTCGATACCGTCAACCACCACATCATCGACGTCAAAGAGCCGGTCGAGGGCCTGATGCGCAAAGTCCTGATCGACGAGGCCCACCCATTCATCCTGCATCCGGGCGAGTTCGCCCTCGGCCTGACCTTGGAAGAGGTCGGCGTCGGCAGCGACGTCGTCGGCAGGCTCGAAGGCAAAAGCTCGCTGGGCCGGCTCGGCATCATCATCCACGCCACCGCCGGCTATCTCGACCCCGGCAACCGCCTCAAACTGACGCTCGAGCTTTCGAACATCGGCAGCCTGCCGGTCAAACTCTACTGCCAGATGCCGATCGCCCAGATGTCGTTCTCTCCCCTGTCGACCGCCTGCGAGCGGCCGTACGGGGCGACCGCGCTCGGCTCCAAGTACTACGGCGCCCGCGAACCCCAGGCGTCGCAGATGTGGAAAAATTTCAAGAAGTGATATGGTCGATCTCGGGTTGGACTACGCGAACGGCATCGGTCTGCCGGTCGACGATATCCGCGTCATCGCCGCCAACGTCATCCGCTCGGTTTTGGGACTCACCGGCATCGTTTTCATGCTGAAACTTCTCCAGGGCGGCTTTCTGATGATGACGCACGGCGGCGACCAGGAATCGATCGACGCCGCCGCTTCCACGCTCACCAACGCGGTCATCGGATTGATCCTGGTCGCGTCGTCGTCCTCGGTCGCCCGCTTCGTCGTCGACGCCATCGCGAACGCGACCCGGAGCTTTCTGTAAGAATCCGCGCCAAAATCAAAATAAGAAAAGCCGCCTCGTAAAGGCGGCGTTCGCGTTTTCATTTGACGAGGTAGGACTCCAGGTGGCCGCGCAGAGCGGCGACCATGCGGTCCATCTCACCGTCATGGCTCGGCATGACGATGTCGCAGAACGTCTGATCCGACATTTCACGCTCGGCCTCTTCGAGACGGCGCCGGGCTTTGTCCGAACCGGCCCCGAACCGGCGTTCCAGGCGGTCGCGCAGCTCTTCGAGCGGCGAGGTCAGCATAATGACCAGGGACTCGGGCATCTTTGTCTTGACCGTGCGCGCTCCCTTGGCGTCGAGGACGCCGAACACCACGGGGTGGCGGTCCAACAGCCTGGCCAGGTCGAGCCGAGAAGAGCCGTAAAAAGCGTCGTAGGTCTCGGCATGCTCGAAGAACTCATCGACGCTGATGCGCGCCTTGAAGTCCTCGACCGTGGTGAAGAGATAGTCGACGCCGGCGATCTCCTTGGGCCGCGGCGCCCTGGTCGTGACAGTCACGAGCCGGCAGCACGACGATTCGGCCGCCAAAAAACGATCGACCAGGGTAGTCTTGCCCGCGCCTGATGGACCGGTGACAACGACGTATTTCCCTCTCATGTGATCCTCCGAAAAGGTGCTAAGTTGTCAGCAATGTAGCATGGCTTAAAAAAACTATCCACAGCGGTACCTGGTACCGAAGGGACACAGAGGTGCCAAGCACCAAAGGGACAGGTGAGATGTGGATAACTTTCCCAAATAAACCTGTTACACTCGAGCCGCATTATGCCGCGCTTCACGCCCGAAGAGGTCCAGCTTCTGTCGCAGTACGTCACCGATACCGAATCGGACGTTTTTGCGGTCAAAAACCTCGCCGGCATCGTCGGCGCCGTCTACGCCCGCTACAGCCGGGCGCCCGGCGGCTTCCGCGAAACGCTGCTCAAGGAATTTTTGAAGACCAGGCAGATCGACGCCGTCCGGGCGCAGGATCTGATCGCCCGCGTCCTCGTAGCCTACGGCGACGACTCGGTCGGCGAACTCGAAGGCGCCCACGTCTCATTTGAAAACATCTCGGTCGCCGCTACCAAAGAGATCGAGGACCGACGCATCGGCGGTTCGCCGATCGAGCAATCGACCCGCTACGTCTTCTACGACCAGCGCGATGCCGACAACAACTTCCGCTACTACCGCGACCCGAGCGTCTTAGCTTCGGCCCACGGCCCGACCTACGTCGAAACGATGGACTTCATCTTCTCGACCTACTGCCGACTGATCGAGCCGATGCAGAATTTTTACCGCGCGCTGAAATCGCTCGACGAGGCCGAGTACGACATCAACGGCGACGGCGTCAAAGAAAAACTGGCCGACTGCAAGGAAGAGGCCGACCGCAAAGCCTTCACCCGCACGTACGCCTCGGACATCCGCACCAAGGCCTGCGATTCTTTGCGGGCGCTATTGCCGATCGCCACCAAAACAAACGTCGGCATCTTCGGCAACGGCCGCTTCTTCCAGACCGTCCTGACCTACTGCTACTCCTCGGCCCTGCCCGAGGCCCGCGACGTCGCGGCCAAAACGCAGGCGGCGCTCGATCGGATCATTCCGCACTACGTGAAGCGCGCCAAACCGAACGAGTACGCCATAGCCAACCGCAATCGGATGCGGGCGTTCGCGGCCGAACTTTTCGCCGGCGTCGCGCCGCGCCGCCACGACGACAACGTCCATCTCGTCGACCGCGCCGCGTCGCTGGCCGAAGAAGATGACCTGATGCTGGCGAACATGCTCTACCCGTACCTCCGACACCCGCTGACCCAGATCCAAGAAGTTGTCCGCGCCATGACTGACGCGACAAAACAAAAAATCGTCGAAGCCTACGTCGGCGAGCGCACAACCCGCCGCGATCGCCCCGGTCGTGCCCTTGAAAGCGGCTATCCCTATACCTTCGACATGGTCACCGATTTCGGCTCGTACAAAGACCTCGAACGGCACCGGATGATGACCCAGGAGCGCCAGAAATTCACGCCGCTGCTCGGTTTCACCGTGCCCGCAGATCTCAAAACCGCCGGCTTCGAGGCCGACGCCCTCGAATGCGCCGCCAAGGCCCGCGCCCTCTACGATCTTCTGGCGAAGGATTTTCCCGAACAGGCGTCGTATGCGACACTGCACGGTTCGCTGGTCCGCTGGACCTGCGGCATGAACGACCGCGAGGCGATGCATCTCATCGAACTCCGGACCACGCCCCAGGGCCACCCCCAATACCGCAAGGTCTGCCAAGCGATGCATCGGGCCATCGCCAAGCGGTCGCCGTGGCGCGCCGCGCTCATGAAGTTCGCCGACCACAACGAGTATTTTTGGAGCCGCGGCGATGCCGAGGCGCACCAACGCGTCAAAGAGAAGGCGCTCGACGCGGTCGCGAAAACAAAGGAGTAAGCCATGGCACCTCAAGGAAAATTCATCGTCGTCGACGGTCCCGATGGGGCCGGCAAAGAGACCCAAGTGCGCCTCGTCGTCGAACGGATCCGCGGTCTCGGCCTGCCGGTCGAGAAGATCCGCTTCCCGCAGTACGAAGAGAAGTCGGCCGGCCCGGCGATCCGCTATGTAAAGGAGGGCGCCTACGGCAAGGTCAACGAGGTGCCGGCCAAAGCAGCGGCGCTGCTCTACGCAGTTGATCGTTATGACGGATCCTTCAAGATCCGCCGCTGGCTGGCCGAAGGCAAGATCGTCGTCTCGGATCGTTACATCCCCTCAAACATGGCCCACCAGGGCTGTAAGATCATCGACGCCGCGGAGCGCCGGGAATTCTTCCGCTGGCTCGAAGAGGTCGAGTACGGCATCTTCAACTGTCCGCGCGCCGACCTCAACGTCGTCCTGCACGTCCCGGCGGAGGTCGGCCAGCGCCGGGCCAATCTCCGCGACGGACAGAGTGATGTCCACCAGAGCGACATCAGCCATCTTTCGGCCGCCGCCGCCGTCTATCTGGAGCTTCCGTCCGTGTATGCCGACATGGTTCTGGTCCGCGGCGTCGAGCCGGACGGCCGTGAGCTCCTGCCCGAAGAAATCCACGAACGAGTCTGGAGCCTGATCGCGCCGGTTCTCGACCTCGCCAAGCTGCCGGCCGCCCCATAAAAGGGCGGTCTTTTTTATGCTATACTTGAGGCATGCCCGAGATCATCTCTCCCGGCGACCTCATTCTCAAATCAGTCGAAGTGTATAAAAAACATTTCAATGTTTTTGCCGACTTCGCCGTCTGGTTCGCGGTTTTGGGATTCGCCCAGTGGTCGTTCGACATCATGGCGCGATCGCTGCTGCCCGACCGTTTCACCGCCGCCGTGGTGTCGCAGCTGCTTTCCATTCCGCTGGCCCTGCTGCTCATGGCCCTCTTGGCCGCCATGATCGACGTCACCGCCCGGGCGGTCCAAAAGAAGAACGTCAATTTCGAAGGCGTCCTGGCGATGGGCATGCACAAGCTCATCCCCTTCCTGTGGGTCACGCTGCTCTCGGCTGCGGCCGTCTTCTTCGGCCTGATCCTGCTGGTCATTCCGGCGTTCATTTTCTTCGTCTGGTACCGGTACGCCACCTACATCACGGTCGTCGACGATGTCCGCGGCTTCGCCGCCCTCCAGGCCAGCAAAAAACTGGTCTCGGGCCGTTTCTGGCCGGTCGCGCTGCGAATGGCCATTCCCTGGCTGTTCTTCTACGTCCTGTTCTCCTTCGCTATCGCCGTCATCTATCTGCTGCTCGGCGCCGCTTTCGGCGATCCCGGGCTGTTCTTCGGCAACATCGGCAGCCGCTACAGCATCCCGGCGGCGCATTCGCTGGTCATCACCCTGGTGCCGCAGATCGTTTCCGGCCTGTCGCTGCCGCTGTTCATGGCCGCCGACCTGGCCCTCTGGTACGACTTGAAGAAGTAACGCGATCATGATTTAAAAGATGGAGGGCGGCCTTCAGGCCGCCTATCGGCGCCATGCGCCGATCCGGCAGGGCAGGCTGAAGCCTGCCCTCCATTACGGATATGAAGCTCGAACCCGTCATCGGCCTCGAAATCCACGTCCAGCTCAAAACAGATTCCAAGATGTTTTGCCGTTGCTCGAACAAGGGCGAATTCGAGCCGCCCAACACCACCGTCTGCCCGGTGTGCGTCGGCCATCCCGGCACGCTGCCGGTGCCCAACGCCAAAGCCGTCGAACTCGGCGTCCTGGCCGGCCTGGCCCTGGGCGGTGAAATCGCCGAGCATTCCAAATTCGACCGCAAGCAATACTTCTATCCCGACCTGCCCAAGGGGTACCAAATCTCGCAGTTCGACCTGCCGATCGTGAAGGGCGGCTCGTTGAGCGTCGGCGTCCCGGCCAAAGACGGCAAATCGCGGCCGGTGACCGTCCGTTTCACCCGGGCCCACCTCGAAGAAGACGCGGCCAAGCTGCACCACAGCGATGACGGCCAAAGCTCGCTCGTCGACTTCAACCGCGCCGGGACGCCGCTCATCGAATGCGTGACCGAACCGGACATGCACTCTCCCGACGAAGCCAAGGCGTTCCTTCAGGAGCTTCGCCTGATAATGCGCTACCTGGGCGTGTCCGACGCCGACATGGAGAAAGGGCACCTGCGCTGCGACGCCAACATCTCGCTGCGCGAAATTCCCGACGATCCGGCCAACGAGGATTGGGCCAAGCAGCTCAACCCCAAGACGGAGATCAAGAACGTCAACTCGTTCCGATCGGTCGAGCGCGCCCTGGAATACGAAATCGACCGCCAGACAAAACTCTGGCTCGACGGCAAGCCGCCGGCGGAACAGACGACGCGCGGCTGGGACGACGCCCGCAACGCCACCGTCGCCCAGCGCAGCAAGGAAGAGGCCAACGATTACCGTTATTTTCCGGAACCGGATCTGCCGCCGTTGCAGCTGCACGAGTTGGCCGACCGGCTGGCCAAGAGCGTACCCGAGCTGCCGGCGGCCCGACGGGCCCGCCTGACGTCCGAGTTCGGTTTCGGCGAATCCGAGGCCAAAACGATCTGCGATGACCTGGAACTGGCCGACTTCGTCGAGCAGACCATGTCGGAACTGGCCGAGTGGTCGAAGCCGCGCCTCTCCTTCCCCGATCCCGAAGTCGCCCGTGTCGCCGCCGGCTGGATGCTCTCGAAACTCGGCGGCGTGCTGACCGATCTCAAACTAGACCGCGCCTCGGCCAAGGTCACGCCCGAAAACATGGCCGAACTCATCGGCATGATCCTGGGCAAGGCCGTCACCGGCACCAACGCGCTCGTCGTCCTGTCGGAGATGGCCAAGACCGGCGCCGATCCGTCGATCATCGCCCAAGAGAAAGACCTCGGCCAGATCGACGACATGGCCGAACTCGAATTGGTCGCCAAACAGGTCATCGCCGCCAACCCCAAGGTGGTCGATGACTGGCGCGGCGGCAAAGCCAACGCCATCCAATTTTTGGTCGGCCAGGTCATGAAGCTGACCCGGGGCAAAGCATCGCCCGAGGTTGCGCGGCAGATGCTGGAGAAAGAACTGTCCCGACTCGCCTGAACGAAGAACGCGGATACAAAACACCCGCCTTACGGCGGGTGTTTTGTTTCGGCTGCTTAAGCCGCGGACTTGGGCATGATCTTGAACATACCGGTGCCGCAGACGGGGCAGGTGCCCTTCATGGCGGGGCGGGTGCCGCCTCCCTTGGCGGGCATTTCGACCTTCTGGGGGTCCTTCATTTCCCGCTTATCCTTGCACTTAACGCAGTAGCCAATGACTGGCTCCTTTTTCTCGTCGGCCATAGGAGTAAGAGAAGAGTTAATGAATTCTGTAACCAGTATAGCAAATAAACGGGAATAAGGCGAGGGGTGCGTCAAGGCCGCTTGTGCACAAACGTTTATTTTTGGCTTAAATAGGCCAATTATTCAGTGTTGACCAAAAACCGTTTTACGAGCTTTTCGGCCTCTTGAGAACTTTTAAGCCAGATGATCCGCGCATCCCTCCTGAACCAGCCCATTTGCCGTTTTGCATACCTTCGGGTGTCCCTTTTGACCATCAAAACGGCCTCTTCAAGTGGTATTTTTCCCTGCAGAGCCAGTCCGAGCTGTCGATGACCCAGGCTTGAGAGCACCTGATTGCTCCAGCCATAAAGCCGGCCGAGTTTTTTCGCCTCTTGCAGCAGACCGCGCTTCATCATGGCGTCGACGCGTCGCTCGATGCGCCGGTAAAGCTCGACCCGCGGTCGTTCGA
The DNA here is from genome assembly GCA_016205965.1 of Candidatus Uhrbacteria bacterium. Classification (GTDB taxonomy): domain Bacteria; phylum Patescibacteriota; class Patescibacteriia; order SG8-24; family SG8-24; genus JACQSM01. Next base: position 16,325 of record JACQSM010000080.1, on the reverse strand, counting down.
CGCCCAAAAGGAGCGTGGTGAAGAGCGGTTCGCCCTTCTTCTGCAGCTCCGAGAACGGCCGGCCGGTCGTTTGGATGACCTCGAGCGCCCGAATCATGTAACGGCGGTTCTGCGGCGGAATCTTGGCGGCGTAGATCGGATCTTTCTTCTGAAGCCGGGCGTAGAGCGCCGGACTCGACAGTTTTTCGAGCCGCTGGCGCAGCGCCGGATCAGGCGCGACTTCCGGGATCGAAAAATTATCGACCACGGCGTTGACGTACAAGCCGGTGCCGCCGACCAAAATCGGCAGCTTGCCGCGCTTGAGAATGTCGCCGATGGCGGACAGCGCCGACTTTTTGTATTCGGCCGCGGTCAGCGGCTTGGCCGGTGAACGGAAGGCGGTCAGATGATGCGCCACGCCGCGAGCCGCATAGACTCGCTTGGCCCCGCGTTTGGTCCAGCGTCCCGGCTCGATGGCGGCGCCTATCTCCAGGCCGCGGTAGAGTTGGCGCGAATCGGCCGAAATTATTTCGCCGCCGAACTTCTTGGCGACGGCGATCGCCAGATCGGATTTGCCCGAAGCGGTCGGACCGACGATGACGACGAGTTTCGGCTTCATACTCTCCCTCCTGATAAAAGCCACTCCATCGCCTTGGTCACGCGAACCTTGACGATCCGGCCTCGTAAGTCTTCCTTGCTGTTGCAGCGCACGACCTTCATCTCGCGCGAGGTCCCGCCGGCGACGCCGTCGCTCCAGGAATCGACCAGCACCTCGACCTCGCGGCCGACGAACGCCTGGTTCTTCCGCAGCACCGTCTCTTCCATGAGGTTCTGCAGATCGAGCCAGCGGCGCTTCTTCTCGACCTGGGGCACGTCGTCTTTGAAAGCCTTGTGCGCGGCCGTCCCCGAACGGACGCTGTACATGGCGGTATAAGAAATATCGAAATCGCATTGCTTGTAGAGATCGACGGTCCGCTCGAACTGTTCGGCGCTCTCGCCGCTGAAACCGACGATGATGTCGGTACCGATGCAGATGTCCGGCTTCTTGGCCCGAATTTTCTTGATGAGATCGATATAGAGCTCGCGGGTGTAGCGGCGGTTCATGCGTCGCAGCACCTCGTTGTCCCCGGCCTGGACCGGCAGATGCAGATAGTTCACGTGCTTGGGCAGGGTCAGCGCGTCGATGACCTCGTCGGTCATATGGATCGGATGCGGCGCGGTGTAGTGGATGCGTTCGATGCCGGGAACCTGGTTCACTTCCCAGAGCAGGGCGGCGAAATCGTCTTTGTATGGATTGGCGGCGCTGAAACCGGCGCGGTCGGGCGCTCGGTAGCTATTGACCGTCTGGCCGAGCAGGGTCACTTCGACCGTGCCGTGATCGGCGCGATCGCGGATCTCGGCCAGGATGTCGGCGACCGAACGGTTTTTCTCGAGACCGCGCGAAAACGGCACCACGCAGTAGGTGCAGAACTTATTACAGCCGGTCTGGATGGTGACGTAGGCCTGCTTCTCGCTGGCGTAGCGCGGATGGACTTTCAAATAGTCCTCGGCCAGATCGTCGGAGTTGTAGAGTCCGGGGTTGTGTTCGGCCAGCCAGCGCGGCAATTGCGGCAGGTCGCGGATCGGAAAATACAGATCGACCAGCGGCATCCTGGCCCGGATCTTGCCGTCGCGGTCGCGGCCCGGCAAACAGCCGGTGACGCCGACGACCAGGCCGGGCCTTTTCTCTTTGAGGGCGGCGAAATCGCGCATCTTGCCGAAGATGCGGTCCTCGGCCGTCTGGCGGACCGAGCAGGAGTTGATCAGTATCAGGTCAGCCTCGGCCTCGGCCGGCGTTTCCTCCAGGCCCATGCGATCGAGCACGGTCGAGATCCGCTCGGAATCCGACTTGTTCATCTGGCAGCCGTAGGTGATCAGGTGGTATTTCGGGCGCGTCATACGATGTTGGAGCGTACCATCGCCGGGCGCTGCGGTCAACGAAACGGCCTGGCCAAAAACAATAAAAAATGCTATAGTTAAAATGATATTCATCTCTGATCAGCGCTATGGGCGAACCCAACTGGGCCGATTTTTTCCCGGAACAACCGAAGTCAAAGCGCCCTCGACGCAAGAAGGCCGAGGCTCCGAAGAAGGCGGCTCCGGCCGACGAAAAGCCAATCGAGGTCACCGACGACATGATCGTTCCGGACGACGAAGAGGCGGTTGAAGTCGTCGATGACAAGGATATTCTCGAGACGGAAGAGGCCGATGAAGACGAAGAAGATGCCGCACCCAAGCCGGGCGAGGAGACTTTTTCGGCCGAGGAGGCCGAGGCGGCGGTTGAAGGCGCCGAACGAGCCGAAGCGCTCCAAAAGATGGCGGCCGAGCGGCAGAAAGAAGCCGAGGACAAGGTCATCGAGCTCGACGAACAGATCAGAAAGAAAGAGGCTGAAATGAAATTGAAGTTCTCACAGCTCGATGCTCGCACCGACCGCGACGTCGCCGGCCGGCAGAAGAAAGTTTTCGAGGACGTCTACAACCGCGAAATAGGCAAGCTGAAGGAGATGTCAGCCAAGCTGCGCGAACGCCACGGGATTACCGCCGAAACCGTCGCATCCGAAGACGTCGAAGAGATCCCCGAGACCGATGCCGACCGTCAGGAGAAGGAAAAAACGCGGCTTCAAGGAGAACTCTCCGCCATCGAAACGAAAATCAAACGCGTCGAACTCGACCTTGGCCCCGCGGGACTGAAAGATGATTTCGAACGTCTTTCGGATCAGGCGGCGGCATCAGCCTGGGGCAAACTCAAACTGGGCGTCTGGAAGATGCGGCTCTCGGGCGAGGCCCGCAAACTCGTCGATGAATACAAGTCCCTGACGGATGAATAATCCGCCGCGCTCAAAGCATTGAGCGATTTCAACGCCACGCCGGAAGAGGTGAATCGGATGCGCCTGGCTCGTCAGCGCGGATCGGAAGCGGCGAAAAAAAATCTGCGGCCGGGCAAAGGCCTGTTGAGTAAATAAAGTATCAGGAGGGCGGCTTCAGGCCGCCCTACAATCCGTCGGTTCGTAGGCGGCCCTAAAGGGCCGCCTCCTGATTCTTACTATACGGTCAGTGTCGGCTTACGCTCGGCGATCTCTTTTTTCACTTTGGCGATGAACGCCTTGAGCGCCACCTGCTTCTCGTTCTTCTTGCCGCGGATACGGACATTGAGCTTCTTGAGCGACTTTTCCTTGTCGCCGATCACCAGCATGTACGGAATCTTGAGCTTCTCCGCCTTGCGGATCTTGTAGCCGACGGTGTCGCGCAGGTCGTCGGACGCGGCCCGAATCCCCTCGACCGCCAGCATCTCGCGCAATTTCTTGGCCACTTTCCAGTGATCCTTGCCGACCGGAATGATCTGGACTTGAACGGGCGCCAGCCAGGTCGGAAACGCCCCGGCGAAGTGCTCGATCAGCACGCCCATGAAGCGCTCGACCGAACCGAGAATGGCCCGATGGATCATCACCGGCCGGTGCTTGGCTCCGTCGTCGCCGACGTACTCGAGGGTGAAGCGCTCGGGCAGATTGAAGTCGAGCTGGATGGTCGCCAGCTGCCACTCGCGGCCGATGGCGTCCTTGGCGATGAAGTCGATCTTCGGGCCGTAGAAGGCCGCCTCCCCGACGCCGATTTCATAGTCGCGCTTGAATTTCTTGAGCAGGGCCTTGAGCGTCCCTTCGGCCTTGGCCCAGACCTCGTCGGAACCGAGATAGGCTTTCTTGTTCTTCGGATCATGAACCGACAACCGGATTCGCAGCGGCATTTTGAAAGCCGCGTAGAACTTGGTGATGATCTTGTAGACGTTGGCCGCTTCCTGCTCGACCTGGTCGAGCCGGCAGAACACGTGAGCGTCGTCCTGGGTGATCGAGCGGACCCGCGACAGGCCCTGGAGCTGGCCGGTGTTCTCGTCGCGGTATACGGTCGTGACTTCGCCGTAGCGCAGCGGCAGGTCGCGGTATGAGCGCAGCTGCGAGGCGAAAATCTGGGTGTGATGCGGGCAGTTCATCGGCTTCAAGACGAACTCGTCATCGCTCTTCTTGCTCTTCACGTGGAACAGGTCGTCCTGAAATTTGTCCCAGTGGCCGGAAGTCTTGTAGAGGTCGCTCTTGGCCAGATGCGGAATCCAGACGCGGGTGTAGCCGAACGGTTCCTGCAAAGACAACACGAACGTTTCGAGCTCGCGCCGCATCATGGTGCCGCGCGGGGTGAACAGCGGCAATCCCGGGCCGACCAGCGCCGAAAAAGCGAACAGGTCGAGTTCGGGACCGAGCTTGCGGTGATCGCGTTTCTCGGACTCGGCGACCATCGTGAGATGCGCGTCGAGATCCGCCTGGGTCGCGAACGCCAAGCCGTAGATGCGCTGAAGCATCGGGTTCTTCTCGTTGCCGCGCCAGTAGGCGCCGGCGATCGAACGCAGTTTGACCGCGCCGATCTCGCGCGAGGACTTCACATGAGGACCGCGGCACAGGTCGACGAACTTGCCGGTGCGATAGATCGAGGCGACGTCCGGCTTGGCGGCGTCGATGTCGCCTTCTTCATCTTCTTTCATCGAAGTCGTGCCCTTGGTCTTGATGTCCTTGAGCAGCTCGACTTTGAACTTCTGGCCGAGCTTTTCGAAAAAAGAGATGGCGTCGTCGAGCTTCATCTCTTCGCGTACGAACGGCTCGTTGCGCTGGATGATCTTGGCCATGCGCTTCTCGAGACGCTGCAGATCGACCGGCGTCAGCGGCTTGGCCAGCTCGACGTCGTAAAAAAAACCGTTCTCAATGACCGGCCCGACGCCCAGTTTGGCCTCGGGAAAAAGCTCCATGACGGCGGCGGCCAAAACGTGGGCGGCCGAGTGGCGCATGGTGTTGACGGGGGTGAAATCGGACGGTTTGATGGCGGGCATATGATGCTTCTATTTCTTACCCTGTTCTTCGTCATCACCTCGCGACACAAACAGCACCATCTTATCGACCCTTACATCACCAAAACGGACCTCGTTTAGTTCCATGCTTCCAGTCGTAAACGAGAATAGCTTTGTTACTTCCTTAACAAAAGGTTCATCCTTGTTCAAGGGATAAATTCCAGAAAATCTTAACGCAAACTCGCCATTAAACTTACCCTTGAATGCATCAAAGATGACACCTAAATTCTCTTTCAATTTATCATAAATCACCCAATCGGCACTTACTATTACATCCCACTTCTTTACATCATCCTTCCAAACACATGCGAATAATTTTAATTCACCCTTGCTTTTTTCAAGAGTCTTGACTACCTCCTCTAATTTATTTTTGGTCGCTGTATCCATCATCATAACTAGGATACTCCGAGCGCGGTCATTATATCACGCGCGGACGGAAGCATTTGAGCTGAATCCAAGACAGAGGCGGTACCTACTGGTCTATATCTAAATTCCGATCGCCAATTATTAACATAATTCCATGGGATCTGAAAAGTCCTGTCGTTCAAAAGCTGCATCTTATCCGCTAACCTCAATAATTTTTCAAGGTCGTGCGTTTTAGCCTCTTCATATAACTTAAATTCGTCTTGCTCTTCAGGAAAACCCCAAAGTCTATCGCGCAACACAACGTACTTAAGCGTCAATTCTATCGCATAGCCACACAAATAGACAGCACCATCATATTTACTATTGTCGTGTAGTATCCGCGCCTCCTCAAGACGCGCCTTCGCGAGGTCTTTTAGCTCTTCCTGATTCAGCATGTCATTCTCATGAAGTCGTCAGAAACCTACACCGGCCGTTGCCATAGGTCAACAACGAAAACAAGTCAAAATCCTTGGGCTGTTAAACCATTGCCATCCGGTCTTTTTTTGAAACTTTTTTATTGAGCTCTGATAACCTCTTCAGTGAAATACTAATTTCGCCGGATTTAGTTGGCTTTCTATGAGCCAGTGCCAGCCAAGGTCTGTGACCATCGCCGTTATAAATTTCCGCGTACGTGCCATCTTTATTGATCTTTAAAACGAGCAGCAATTCTGTTCTGCCTTTTAATTCGACTGAATCTCCTTGCGTTGCCTTTATCTGAACCTGCCGTCCCTTCCATGTGCCGTCATGGCCCTTCTGACCCGGTGGATACAAATCGATTCCATAATAAAACTTTCCAAAAATTTCTCCCATGCTGCCGACCATGTGACCGTCCGGAGTGAATGGCCGCTTTGTCACCGCAGTCAATTCAGATGATACCTCAAAAATTTTCGCGATCAGTAATTTTACTTTTGATTTCATATTCTCGAGGTCATCTCACCTCTACCTTTATACGTTCAGGCGCGTTCGGCATCCGGCCGGACCAGAACGGCGTGGCCCGGATCGAGGCCGAGGAAACGCCGGGGACTTTCTGCAGATAGGTGACGGCGGCGTCGACCGAGATGCCGGCCAATTTTTCCGGGTCGAGCGCCGGACTCGAAACCGCCAGCACGGTCGTGCCGCGGGCAAAGACGTGGATGTTGGCCCGGCCGGCGACCAGGTCGCGCTTTTCGATCAGGCTGGCGCCCTTGTCGATTTCGTAACGCAGGATCGCGCGCCCGGCGGCGACCGCTTCTTTGAGACGGGTGCTGACGCGGGCGTCGAAGGCGTCCTTGTCGTAGAACACGCCGGTGGCCCGAACCGTGGTCGATACCGTAAACGTTTCGGCTTCGCTGCCGACGGCCTTGTCCGATGTCCGGCCGACGACGTCGATGGTGATGATTTCACCGGTCATCGGCACCTTGTCATCCTGGGCCTTGGCTCGCAAACGATCGGCGAGGTCGCGAGCCATGCGTTCCTTGAGCACGGCATGGGCGCCTTCGAGGTCCTCGGTCGTGACCATGCGGACCTCTTTGGTGCCGCCGGTGATCGGCGTCACCGTTTCAGCGGTTATTTTCTTCTGTAGATCGGGTGCCAATCCGGGGATGGTGAAGGTAGCGGTTCCGACATCGCCGGCCGGGCCGGGCTGGTCGGCAAACACATCGACCTCGACCGAACCGCCGGCGGGCACGGTCACCGATTCTTTGATGCGAAAGAGGATTCCGGCCGGCGTCAGCAGCCGGGTGCGCTGGACCAGGGCTTGCGAGCGAGAAAGCCCGTTGATGATCTTGACCCGCCCGGTCGCCGGCGTCGAAACTTCGGCGAACGAGGTCGAAGGGAAGGCATTGGTGACGGTCTCGGCGACCTCGTAGACGCCGCCGGCGACCTCGCCCACGGCCGGTTTCTTGGCCACGTCGACGATGAAGTCGGTGCGCACATCCTCCTGATTCGACAAGATGACCACCGTCGCCTTGGCGTAAGCGAAATAGGCCACGGCTCCGGCGACCACCACCGTCAGCAGCAAGAAGGCCAGCGCGATGCGACGGTATACGGCCAGCGACGGCGCCGCCGGTGACGGCATCATGGTTTCATCAAATTGGGCCATAGCATCAGTTTAACACGCCGCCGCTTCACTCGTGCAACACGGCGCCCTTCCCCACCAGCCGCTCGATATCGGCGATGGAATCGCTGCCCAGGGCGATCGAAAACGAGGTCGCGATCTTCTTGGAAGCGCCCTTGCCGCGAACCACCAAGAACACCCGGCGGCCGCCCGGATGCGCCGTAAAGACGCGCTTCAATTCTTCGGCGAAGGAATTCGGCATCGTCGGCGGCACGGCCACGCAGACCGTCGCCTCTTCGACGGTCATGGGCGAGACCGCGGCGGCCGGCGCTCCCCCGGCCCGCAGCGCGAAGGTCAATTCGTTTCTGGATGTTTCCAGATTTTCGTTCGTCAGCGGACGGACCTTCTCGCACAAGATTTTCTTCTCGCCTTCGCGCTCCTCGAACTTGCCGTAAATCAGCACCGGCGCGTCCTTGACCCAGACCGCGGCCGACGTTTTGAAGATCGAGGGAAAAACCACCGCCTCGATGCCGCCGCTGGTGTCTTCGAGCCGGATGAAGGCCATGAGGTCGTTCTTCTTGGTGGTGATCTGCTTGGCTTCCATGATGATGCCGCCGACCAGCACCAGCCCGGACTTGTGCTTGGCCGCATCCAAAGAAGCTATCTGCGTCAGCAGGCCCGAAAAATAATCGGCGTATTCCTTGAAAGGATGGGCCGAGACGTACAGGCCGAGCAATTCGCGCTCCCAGGCCAGCTTCTCGCGCTTGGTCGCCGCCGGCACCGGCCGGAGCACGATCTCGGCCGCGGCTGCCATCCGCGGCGCGCTCGAGAACAGCGTCTTCTGGCCCGAATCGACGTCGCGCATGGCGTTCTTGTGGAACGACAGGATCTGATCGACGCTGGCCAGGAGCTGGTTGCGCTCGCCCAGGCAATCCATCGCCCCCGACATGATCAGCGCTTCCAGGGATTTTTTGTTGAAGCTCTTGTTGGCGATGCGGGTCGAAAAATCGGTGACGCCGATGAACGGTCCGCGGGCGACGCGCTCGGCGATGACTGCATCGATCATGTCGCTGCCCAAATTTTTTACCGCGATCAATCCGAAGCGGATCGTCTTGTCGTCGATGTAGGTGAAACTGGCGCCCGACGAATTGACGTCCGGCGGCAGCACCGTGATGCCCATCTTGGCGCACTCGGTGACCGCTTCGGCGATGGTGTCGGTATTGCCCGATTCGGCCGTCAGCACCGCGGTCATGAACTCGACCGGATAGTTGGCTTTGAGATAGGCGGTCTGGTAGGCGACGATGGCGTAGGAGGCGGCATGGGAATTATGAACGATGATATCGTTGGCGACGAAATTATGGCTGCCAGGAACTTCAAGATCATACGTCATCTCTTCGCCCTTGGCGGTGATCGCGACAATCTCATCCCAATACATATCGCTGGTTGCCAGCGCTTTCAAATCGGGCGAATCCAGACCATCAGCGATGCGATCGACGACAGCTCTGCTGAAACCGATGCGCCGATAGTCGTCGTGAAACAAACGGGGCGATACGCCAATATCGCGGGCGAAGGCAGCGATGCCGACGCCGTTATGGGCCATCTGCTCCCGTATTGCTTCCAGAACGACGACGGGGACGATATCCTTGGTGCCGCGAGCAATGATGCCGCCGGTTCCTGCATACGTTGCATCCAGGCGGCGAACCATCGATCGAAGCACGGCTTTTTTGTTCTCAAGCAAACCCTCTCCGACCGTTTCGGCGAAACGGCGGATATTTTCGTAATGCGAGACATGCACAGTGAATCCGGGACGGATGCCGCCGCGATAGGAAAATCGTTTCGCGTGTAAGGTTGAAAACACACCGAGACGCAAGAGAAGGTGCTGGACCTGTTCGGCCAAACCGGCGGAACTGGTCGCGTAAAAGATCTGTCCTCCCGCCGACGGATGAATACAGCCGTCTCCTTGCCACATTCCGCCTAGCAGCTGGCTGAGTTCCGAAGAGTTCAAAGTGTACGCAGCGGCGGGCAAAAACTTTTCAGTCGCCCTCTTGCCCATGACACCGAGTTCATCGAGCCAGGAGCGCAAGCCGTTTCTTTGTCGCGGATCGCGTTTTCCCACATACACCGACGCTGCCGACTTCGATCGGTCTATCGTCGTTTTGCAGTTTTCGAACGGTTCCAGACTGGCGATGAAGTCCTGTATTTCTTCGTCGCGCGTCGAATAAAAATATATGCCGTGGGGATGGCAAAGATTGCCCTCGGCAATAAGGTACCCGAGAGTGCGCCAGCGCCGCTCATCTCCCCCGGCACCGGGCCCGCATGGCAACCGCCGCGCCAAGGCGATCCGCGCGCCCTGCTGCAAATCATCGAGCCGCGTCCAGCCATTCATGGTCATGAAAGGATGATTGGCCGTCGCTCTGATGCGTCGTCCCGATCGCGTGACCAGCTCAAAGACAGGTTTTTTACCATTACTGATCGCCTGAAAGCGTTTTTCAGCCCGCACCTTGCGGTCCGATTGCAACGCAACGACTTGTCCGCTGCGACCATCTTCGAACATTTCCCGCAGCGTGCGATATGAACCATCCGCCGGATCCATGATCTTGGTATCCCCCGTCAAACATTTGTTGAAACCGTAAGCCGCAAAAGGCTCGATCAGCTTCCAGAGCTCGTTGGACTTGTCTTTGGTCAGGCCGTTCTTGACGCAGCCGCTCAAGAATTTTTCTTTCTGGGCCGCCATTTCCGCCGGAATCTTTTTTCCCATGGCCTTGCGGAGCTTGTCGGCCTCCTCCCAGTTGTAGCCGGCCAGGTTGATGGCGGTGAGCAGCACGTCGTCCTGATAGGTGATGATGCCGTACGACATCGACAAAATTTCTTTGAGCCGCGGATCCAAATAGGTGATCAGCTTGGGATTGTGTTTGCGGCGGATGAAATCCGGAATTGAATCCATCGGACCCGGACGGAACAACGCCACCATGGCCATGATGTCGAAGATGTTGGACGGTTTGAGTTCCTTGAGGTAGCGGGTCATGCCCGAGCCGCCCAGCTGGAACAGGCCGATGGTGTCGCCGTCGGCCAGGCGCTTGTAGGTCAGCTCGTCGTCGAGCGGCAGGTTCTGGATGTCGATATCGACGCCCTTGGTCTGCTTGATGATCTTCACCGCCAATCCCAAGATCGACAGGTTGCGGATGCCCAGGAAGTCGGACTTCAACACGCCGGCCTGCTCGACCGCGTGCATTTCGTACTGGGTGATGATCTTGTCGCCGCCGGGTTCGCGCTGCAGCGGCGTGAAATCGGTCAGCGGCCGCGGCGCAATGACCACGCCGGCGGCATGGACCGAGACGTGGCGGGCGCAGCCTTCGACGCGCTGGGCCAAGTCGATCAGCCGCTTGACCTGGGCGTCATCGTCGGCCAGCTTCTTGAGTTCGGCGTTCTCCTCGAGCGCCCGCTCGACGGTCATCGGAAAACCCTGGCTGCCCATCGGGATCATCTTGGCCACGCGGTCGACGAAACCGTAGGGCAGGCCGAGGCCGCGGCCGACGTCGCGCACCGCCGCCCGGGCCGCCATCGTTCCGAAGGTGCAGATCTGGGCGACTTTGTCCTTGCCATACTTATCGGTGACGTACGCGATGACCTCGTCGCGGCGTTCGTCGGCGAAGTCCATATCGACATCCGGCGGCGACGGCCGGAACGGGTTCAAAAAGCGCTCGAACGGCAATTTGTAAGCCAGCGGATTCACCGTGGTGATGCCGATAGCATAGGACACGAGCGAACCGGCCGCCGAACCGCGAGTGGTCGAGATGATCGCCTGAGCCCGGGCCCACTGGACGTAATCAGAAACGACCAGGAAGTACGGCGCATAACCTTTCTTGCAGATGATGTCGAGTTCGTACTCGAGGCGCGTTTTTATTTCGTCGGTGATCTCCGGCGCCTTGGCGGCCATGCCTTCGTAGGCCAGGTCGCGCAGATGCGTGTTGTAATTCTTGCCTTCGGGAATCCCGATGTCGGCGAAGTTCCATTTGCCGAGTTCGAGCTTGACGTTGCAGCGTTCGGCGATCTTGACGGTGTTCTCGACCGCGCCCGGAAAATCCTTGAAGGCTTCGACCATGTGCTCGGCCGAGACGAACGAGTAGTCGGCGCCGAGCATGCTGAACCGGTTCTCCTCGTTGACCGTCCGGCCGTTGCCGATGCACAGCAAGACGTCATGGGCCTCGGCGTCGTCGTGATCCAGATAATGGACGTCCTTGGTCGCGACCAGCGGAATGCCGGTGCGCTCGGACAACTTCAGCAGTTCGCGATTGTGCGCCTGCTGTTCTTCCTGCTCGGGCCGATCCTGGACTTCGAGAAAAAAATTTCCTGTGCCGAAGATCCCCTCGTACTCGCGGGCCAAAGCCTCGGCCTTACCGAACTCGTCCATGGCCAGCGCCTTGTCGATCTCGCCATGCGCCCCGCCGGAGAGTCCGATGAGCCCCTTGGCATGCTCGCGCAACAGGTCCTTGTCGATGCGCGGCTTATAGTAAAAGCCCTCGAGGTGAGCCGCGGTCGACAGCTGCATCAGATTTTTGTAGCCTTCGAGCGTTTCGGCCAGCAGCACCAGCCGCGTCGTCCGGTCGTCGATGCGCGGCCGCTTGTCGGTCAGCTTTTCGAAAGCCATGTAGGCCTCGAGCCCCAGGATCGGTTTGATCCCCGCCTTGGTGCAAGCCTCGTAAAACTCGATGATGCCATACATCGCCCCGTAGTCGGTCAGGGCGAGGGACTCCATGCCCATCTCTTTGGCGCGCTTCACCAAAGGGTCGATCTGCGGCAGCGCCTGCAAGAGCGAATAATGGCTGTGGACGTGGAGATGGATGAACGGCGAGGGCATAAATCTAGCGCGGGAGGCAATGAAACAGAACTCTAAAGACCCAACTCTCCAACACTGAATTATTTTTTCTTCCCCTCGCCGACGTCCGGCTTGGTATCTGAGAGCCTTGGTTTATCAGAGCGCAACACTTTCTTTTCATCATTCACACTCGTAGCCGCAGCGGATGTGGAAATTGGGTCGAAGTCGGAAGCAGAATGTATGTCCGAACCAAAAGAATAATTAATGAAAAATACGTCTGGCACGTCATCAATCTTCTTATTCCAGTCAAAGCCATATAACTGTTCTGCAATTTTTTCAGAAACGACCCATCTCAAAACACCGTTTGGTGCCACGGCATAAACCTTCGGATCAGTTTCGATTTTGACCATTTTTATGCCGGGACGATATGTAATGTTTCCTCCTAGCGGCAATCCGAACAGCTGATCGTCGGTCAACGCGTATACGTCGGTGTAATCAATGAACCAACTCTTAAAAACGGAAGCATTGGGAAATACGTATCTTTTTCCGTCTGCAGCTAAGTAGTACAAAGTCTTCCGATCAACACCCTTAACAACAACATCGCGTTCTTTAAACCGTTCCTTTCCTGGCTGTTTGTAGACACATTGCTTCTCCAGCGTCGGGCTGGTGCCTGGATTGCTTTTGCATCGATCACAGGTCCGTGTCTGTTTTCCTTCTGGGCCACACTCACTCCACTCTGTACAATTCCAGCCATTATTACTTTCGCATGAAATGGGACAAGATTTTTCCAGGGCAGGAACAACTCCTCCCTCACACTGTTTTAACTTTGAACATGTCCTTTTTTGAACGCCAAATTCACACGCAACCCAATCGCCGCATGTCCAATCACTTTCAGTACACATGATCTGACAGGGCTGGCTTACGACAGGATTGCCGCCGGTACAGGACATTGGTGCTGTGGCAACAATGTCTCTGAATTGCCAGCCGTTAGTACACAGGCCCCAATCTGAATACGTAAAATCGGTACAAATTGGCTGACTCGACGAGCAGTTTTGCTGCAATGATGGCGTGATCCCGCTCTCACAATTCGCAATTTTTGCACAAATCCTATTCTGTGAGCCGCTAGATGAACACGCTGACCAAGAACCGCAGGTCCAGTCCGAAAGAGTACACTCTCTTGTATTGTTTACGATAACAAAACTCCCATCAGTGGTCGCGATAACTGTCGTTCCACTATTCCTAGCGACATCCTCGTAGTTGATAGTGAAGCCGACGAGTCCATTTGAATCCTCCGCCTTCACATGTAAATGGGCCTCCCACGTATTTCCGTTGAGATTTATGTAACCTCCCGGCAGAATTACCGCTTGCCCTCCAATGTTCCAATTTACCGCAAACCAAAAGAGTGGCTCATTAGAGGAAAAGGTCAAATTAACAGTGTCGCCATTTGTCGCAAGTGACGGCTGGCCGGCATGACTGGATGTAATACTTACGGGACTTAAGATGGGCGGTGTCCTATCTGGCGCAGGACTTGTCGGCACGCACGGCTGACTCGTGGCCGGCGACGAAGTTTCAACTGCCGGACAATCAAAACTTTTTGTGCAGGAACGCGATTGCATGCCGTCAGTAGAACACGATCCCCAATCTGAACAGGCCCAATCATCCGAAGTACAGCTATCTAATACACATCGCACCGAAAAACCATCGGCGGTTTCCATGGGTCTTTGAGCAATCACGTCCGTATTATTGATGATCCTCGTCCATGCATGATAACTATTGTTATATTTTGATGCGCTCCAGAATTGCCCCTGTTCATTGGGATAGATGAACGAGTTGTGCATGTACCGCCATCCTGCTAGTAATCCATCAAATCCTGACGAGCCACCAGTGCGCAATTTTGTCCCCGCACTGCTGCAACTCCATTCGTTAGTTGAGTAACGATCTGCCGCACAGGGCATGTTCGAATCCGTCAGATACAGCTCCAAGGTGTGCCATTCTGCCTCGGTTGGGATATGCCAACCCGCTGGACAGATTCCTCGATGCTGCTGACTTATCGAGTATGTAGTGCCCGTACTGCATGAACTGCTGCCGCTGGAAAAATTCGTATTGTTGCATTGGACTGGAAATCCCATCATCTCCGCCCATTCATAGTAACCGCCGTAGGTAGTACAAGCGGATTCCTGATTATTTTGGCAATATTTCTGAATCCCACTCGCGCCCTGACAAGCCCAAAATTGAGTTCCGTTTGTAATATCTAAGCAGCCCTCTGCGACAGATCCGCCGCTGCTAATGAATGTACCCACATTCAGGTTCTTGGCCATCCAGCACTGTGTGCCTATCTGAACAGCTGGATAGGTCTCACCTTCGTAGGCAATATTGGCAGGACATGATTGGGCCTGCACCTGTACTGGAAATGAAAAAAGAACGCCAAATACAAAAATGACCGCTACCAAAAAGCCTTTGACGTTTGGGCGGAAAACGAGGGACATACACCTCAATTTACGTTAGCGTATACATTTTATCAACAAATAGGAGGATTAGACATCGCTACTCTTGGCTCTAGGATCGTGGACAGCATTCACAGTTAGTATCGAATCACCTGGCGTCTTTTTGATCGACTACAGTGGGTGGCATCGACTGATTATTTTTAATCGTGTCCAATTTTTTATCCATTTTGGAAAGGCTCTCTTCAAGGCCCGAAACGTCTGAACGCATTTTTTCAATATTACTATTCACATCCTCAAATTTTTTATTGTTGTCTTTCACGCTAGTTTGATAGTCAATATAAGATGTAGCATTAAATCGCCAAGCGTCTGTCAAAATACCCGCTAGCGTAAACACCACCGAAATGAACCCGATGAACAAGGCAAGAATTATTGCGTACGCAACGATGGTCAAGAAATTCGTCTTTTCACTCAAATGCGCCACCACACCTTGAAGGGACGAACCTGCAGGAATACCAACTACGCCGCCTTCTTGCGGGATGCGTACAAAATCGTTGGGCTTTTTGCTTTCTTCGTCGCCCATACGATCAGTTGTAATAACCATCAATGACTAGGACGCCATTTTCGTAATGGGCTTCGAGGTCTTTATTTCGTAGCTGGTATAGATTTACACCGGCAACATTGATCCCGCCGCTAAGCGTAACGTTATTCAAAGCAACGCCACCAACCCTAATCGGACGGATTATCGTAATTGTTCCGTCAGCGTTATTTTGAAATGCGGTGGAAAATGGCACGCGCATATTTTTTCTAAACATTCTGAAGCAGACGGCGCGTTTCTTTTACCGCTTCTTCAATTCTTTTTCTGGAGACTTTTACGTAATCAATGGAATCTTTTTTATGCAAAAGAACATCCTCATTTTTTTCAATGCCTATAAAGCGACGATTTTCGAGGGTTGCCGAAACCAAGAAACTGCCGCTACCACACGTGTTATCCAATACAATGTTACCGGGATCGGTGAACGTTTTGATTAAGTAGCGACCAAGCTCAACGGGTTTTTGGGTGGGATGATAAACGCCGCCTTCGCTTTCGGCGGTTTTGAAGTAAACAATATCGCACGGATAACGCTTGCCGTCGACACTTTTAACCTCCACGGGCGAAAAATCGCCATAACTACCGGTAAGCTGGTCTTTACGAATACCCTTGGTGTATGGCTTACCCTCCTTCATTTGCGGATGATAAACGGGCTGGCGTTTATAAAAAATGCAGATGTCCTCGTGCTTCCTTAGCGGTTGTTTTTTTGCGTTCAAAAAATTCGTTGGTTTTGATTTTTCCCAAACAATTTTGTATTTGAATAGTCTTTCATTACTCAAAATCAGCTTGGCGGTAAACACGCCCTGACAAGTAAGGGCAATCACTCCATTTGGTTTAATAATCCTTTCATATTGCCCCCAAAGTTGATCAAGTGGTATTTCGCAGTCCCACTTATTTTGTGTCGTTCCATAGGGAAGATCACAAAGGATCATGTCAATGGATTGATCCGGGAGACGTGGCAAAACTTCCAAACAATCACCTTCAATGATTTTATTTACAAATTTTTCAATCCCCGAAGGCATATCAAATTCCGATATAATCCTTCTTTTCCATTATCGCTTGAAGTTTTTTGACCTCATCAACCCCGACATAGCCCCGCTCCCGCATCCACTCAATAAGATGGAAATACT
>JACQSM010000077.1 GCA_016205965.1 Candidatus Uhrbacteria bacterium | reverse complement strand
GATGCCCAAGATGTAGTCTGCCCCGGATTTTTTTTCGGAACCCCGCCGTCGAGGCGGGGTTTTGTTTTTGAGAGCCGCATCGCGTCCCACGTGCTACAATTTCGTTCTATGAACAAGATCAACCTCGAGCTGAAACATTTTTGCCAGGATTTCGCTAAGGTGCGCGAAGTTTTGGAGCAGATTGGCGCGCATAAGGAGATCGTCAAGAATCAGAAAGATTATTTTTTCTTTCTGCCGGCGGAGAATGGCGGCCAGCAGCCGCGTCTGAAACTTCGGATCGAAAACGCACAGAAGACGCTCGTCTATTATGAACGACCGTCGTTCGTGAGCGGCGCGGTGACGCCGGCGCTGGTTAAACTGTATTCGGTCGGCGACGATATGCTATTGCCGTTTCTCGAGCAATGCCTCGGTACCCGCGCCATCGTCGAAAAGACCCGGGAGGTTTGGCGGAAGGGCGATGCCGTTTTTCATCTCGATACCGTGAAAGATGTCGGTCAGATTTTTGAAGTCGAACTGCAGAAGGAGGAGATTGTCGAAGAAGATCGGCTCGAGTTTCAAAATTATCAGCGCGCGCTGCTGCCGTTCCTCGGCCAGGTCATCGAAGGATCGAACGTGGATTTGGTTTCGGCCCGTTGACCGCGCGCCGGACTCCTGATATTCTCATCGCCGCAAGCTCGTTTGAAATCCAAGCGTGCTACGCGCGCCGACGGAGGCAAAGATGTTCGGATCGATTGGCCGTTTGTTCAAGATGGAAGCGAAGCTGCCCACGGGCTCATTCTCCGGCAAAGATGTCTATTCCTATCTCATGAGGCTCGACAGAGACGATCGCCGCCGGCTGGAAGATGAGATTGAAAATCGCGGCTTGAGTTTCGGTGAGTTGGCCGTCAGGAGCGCGTTCGGCATCGATGTCACCTTCACCACGCCATACCGGAAAACCGATCAGATTTCTTTCGATGAAATCAGAGCCATGATTGGCGCTCTGGTCGAGGAGTTTCGTATTCCGGGCGTGATCCTCGATCCGGCCACGAAGTCGCACGGCGAGGCTCATCTGATCCTGACCGAAGCCGCGCCCAAGACTCTCCAAGGATCATGGCAATCGGGATGGTCTTCATCGAACGGATCTTTCCAGCGCCATCGTTTCCTGTCGGCGGCGCGGTTGAGCGGTCATGCGCTCACGATCTCCGTCTTCAGTCCGGAGGCAGCCGAGGTCGCGCTGCAACTGGCCAAACGGCTGGGGCTGGCGACCGCGCCCGCGGCTTACGCCAACGAGAGCGATGTGCCGATCTCGAGGATCGTCGATCATGCCTATCATTGGCGGGATCGGGCGACCGGCAAGCACTACGTCGAGTTCAAGTTCGATCCATTGCTGCTGAAGAGCGGAGTTTACTACGGTGGCGGCTGGAATAAGGACTTCGAGGATGGCGGAAAGAGGATCGTTGTTTTGGCCTCGGCCGATCAGCCGCAGCGGCTCAAGCTCAACAACGTCTTCGTCGAGACGACGGACACCGTTTGGCCGACGACCTTCATGGAACAGACGCGGGCCTACATTCGCGGCCGAGTCACGCACACCTGCCATGTGGATGGCTGCGGCAAGCCGGTCACCAAAGAGGTCGAGGTGACTCGCGGCGAGATGAGCGACGGCTTCGGCACATCAAGCTTCGGCAGTTTGTTCATGGTCTGCGACGATCCGGCGCACGTTGAGAAGATCAAGTCGGCATCGCCGGGGGCTCGCGTCACCGTCCGTCCGGCCGCAAACGAGATCTGGTAAGCGCCTTCACCGGCTCCGTGGAAATCCCGCGGAGTTTTTTAATCCATCGAATGAAAAAGCCGCGGTCAGCGACGCGGCTTGGAAGCTCTGCGAGGTTTCTCGCTTTTTTTTAGGTTCGTGACGGCATTTTCGCAGGCCTCTTCCCTGGTCTTGCCGGTTCCTGGAGCGGCGACGGCGACCACATCGCCGAGTTCGAGTTTTTCGATGTCGATCTTGCGGCTTAGCTTCTTTTCCCAGGCCTCGATGACCTTCATGTAGCCGGCGGCCGCCAGATAACCGGTACCGCCCTTGTATTCGCGGATCCAGATGCCCTCTTTTTTGGCGTCGCCGTAGATTTTCCGCAACTTCTTTGAAACCTTCGCCGTTGTTTTCTTCGTCATGACGGACTCCTCCTCGCGCCTGAAATCGCGTTATCTTATACTTGGTATCATGGGAATCGGGAATGTTCAACGGAGGCCATTGGTGTTCATCGATTGGGACGGGACGCTGTCCGGTTCGCGGTTTTGGCAATCTTTCCAAACTATGCGGCCGGAGATTTACCAAAAGATTCAGTCGCTGCTGTTCGGCGCCGATCGCGGCCGGGTTCGTCAGTGGATGCTGGGGGAGCTGTCCTCGGAAGAAATTTGCGACCTATTGGCGCCGCAGCTTTCAGTGCCCGCAGAATCATTGATGGATGCATTGGCGGAAAGCTGCAAAAATATGCGGCTGCATGACGACGCGATCCCTCTGTTACGCGACCTCCGCAAAACAGCGCGCCTGGCGCTGGTCACCGATAACATGGATTGTTTCTCGAGATTCACGATCGCGGCGCTCCGGCTGGACGAATTTTTCGATCGTATCGTCAACAGTTCGGATGTCAGGCGTTTGAAAACCGATCAACGCGGTCGGACCTTCGCCGATCTCGCCGACGAATTCGGCGTCCCGATGTCGAACGCTTTTTTGGTCGATGATTCGAGGAAGACCTGCGATCTGTTCGACGAGCTCGGCGGCCGCGCATTTCGTGTCGATGCCCATCGGAATGCCGGTGAATGTTTGCGCGAAATCGGCCGCGAATTATCGACATGCGCGCCAACGGTGTAAGATCAAAAAATGATCTTCGATCAAAACATGACTCGCGGGAAACTCTCCGCGGCGATCAAAAAATTTCGGCAGAGCATCCGTTATCATCGCGACCAAAAGGGCGATGATCGCTGCTGGCTGGACGATTATAAGCTTTGGGCGCTGCTCGAGGATACGCCGCCCAAGCCGACGGCTCTGCCGCCGCATGACGAGATGATGGCGCGATGTCGCGATTTTTTCACGCATCGCCGGGCCGATGCGGCGGATCCGATTCCTGCCGATGCACAGGCCGATTCTCAAAAATGGGACGATGATCTCGAGGTGATGTCCGAAGAATCTTTGCGGCTCGAACTCGATCGGCTCATGAAAGCGATCGCCGCGCATCGGGATATGAAAGGAAGGCCGCTGACGCTTGAGGACGACCGAACCCTGTATAAGGTATTGCCGGAAAAGCTCACTGCTGATTTTCGTCTGCCGCCCGAAGGCGAGTTTTTAGGCGAAGAAAAGGCGAATGCCGGCTGCCCGGCTTTCTGGCGCAGTCACGCATCCTGTCCGTGCAAACACCACGACATCCATCATTGGGGTCCGTGTTCGTGCGATTAGTCCTCCGCTTGACGCCCGCCGAAAAAGTGCTAAGGTGAGCGGTCTGCCAAAAAACGGCAGGCGGATCATTGACATTACAACAAGGCACGTCGTTCGCGAACGACGTGCCTAGGAGGCATAAATGGATCCCGCGGAGAAGAAGGAAACCGAATCCGAGACTCCGGCCCCGAAGAACTCCAGAAACCTCTTCTGCCTTCCGGCATGGCTGGTGCGAGGCAAGGATGAGGCCTTCGCAAAGGCCGGCCTCAAACCGCGCTTCAAGACGGTAAACTTCGACGGACTCGACATCGACGTCTGCCTGCTTTCGACCGGGAAGCAGAAGTATGACTTGGTCGTGGCGCTTGCCAAGAGTCTCGCCGGTTCCGACGCCAAAGAAGAATGGCAAACTACGTCCTGTATCATGGGCCACCGTTTCCTCGACCTCCATTATCCGTTGAGGAGAGAAATGCTCACGGTCGTGGACATGGACAAGCTCGAAGCCAAGGAACGCGAGGAATACGCGGCCACCTATGCGCTGGTCTTCGCCTATCTTCGACGTCTGGCCTGTTTGAGCGGCCTGCACGTCTACTATCATGCCAATGGCGGCCTGCCGAAAGCGCCGCAGCCGGACAAGGATGGAGAGATCCACATCTACACCAACAGCCGTCCGCCGGGCGACGGTGCCACGAGATACATCGACTCCGCCTTCGGTATCGACCTCAAGAACGGCTTGGATCGCCGCATTGGTCATGGGCCGTCGGCTGGACGCGGGACGGTGCTCGAAGACGACAAGGGGCCGTTGGTGCAGATCGTCGGCTCCAATGTCTACTTCTTGATTCCGGTCATCAGCGACAAGGACCTCGGCCGCCAACAACAAGTGTTCGAATCGATGGTGAAGCTGGCCTGGGAAGGTCTTCGGGCCAAGCCAGCCAAGAAGAAACCGGCCCGCATCCGGCGCGGCGCGCTCAAGCAGATGGCGCAGAAATGGCTCGACCCAAAAGCCAAACATATCGCCGAGGAGATTGCGCGGTGTGATGCCGAAATCGACGTCTATCGCCAGCAGCTGGCCGTGATGTATCGCGTCAGACGCGAGTACGAGATGTTCCGCGATACCCTCACGACCTCCGGTTTCATTGAAAGGGAGTTGTCGCGCGTGCCAGAAGACACGCGCCGTTTGATCTCCCATCCACTAGTCGCGTCGGTGGAGCTGGTCCAGGACGGTTTGCACGTCGGCACCAAGCAGATCGTGATCGAGCATGCCGGCCGGCGCTATCCGGTCGGCGAGTTCGTCATCCGGATCAATCAGCATGGCCGCGTCAGCCTCTGGAACGAGTCGCCGACGCACCCGAAGAACGAGTCGCATCCGCACATCAACGATGACGGCACGCCCTGCTTCGGCAACGTCACCGACGTCATCACCCAAGCGGCCGGCGAGCATCGTTACGCCGATGCCGTCCTGCACGTGCTGCGCTGGCTCGAGTACGGCTACACGCCGGCGATCGCGCGGGTGAAGATCGAGACTTGGCCGCCGGAGTCGCTCCCGACGCCGGCGGAAAGCCGCGAAACCGCCGTACCCAACAACGACGGCCCAACCGGCAACGCGCCGGTCGCCCCGGAGGTTTTTCCATGAACGCGCTCAACTTGTCGCAGCAGTCCAAGATCTTCAACCCGCTGAACGCCTCGCCGGTGACCGTCATCGGCGCCGGTTCGGTCGGCAGCTGGGTCGTGGACATCCTGGCCAAACTCGGCGTCAACGACATCACAGTCTACGACGAAGACGGCATTGAGTCGCACAACATCGCGCCCTCGGCTTACGGTCAGGACGACATCGGCATGTTCAAGGTCACGGCCTTGGAGCGCCTGGTCCGAGCCAAGAGCGGCGTGAACCTCAAGGTCATCCAGCGGATGTACGCCGGCGAGCCACTCAAGGGAACGGTCATCGCCTGCGTCGACTCCATGGAGGCGCGCAAGCTGATCTGGGACCAGGTGAAGGACAACGGGTTGGTCGACGCCTTCATCGACACCCGGATCACGGTCGAGTTCTTGTCCATCTTCGCGCTCAAGCCATGCGACGTCCAGAATAAGGCCTACTACGAGCACTTTCTGTATCCGTCGAGCGAGGCCAATATGCAGCATTGCGGCCAGCACAGCATCGTGTTCGTCGCCGTCGACGCGGCCAACTGGGTCGTCAAACAGTTGACAGTTCAGTGGTCCGGTGGCAGGATGAGGCCACACAAGCGGTTTCTGGCCAGGGATTTCGACGCTGAAGAGGCGGCGGACGAAGTGGAAACCCCGGTCGAGGATTGAAATGGCCCAATGTCGGGCCCAGAACAAGGAGGCAGCCATGGCTGCGGGAAAGTTCAAGGTTGAGTTGAAGGTCAACGGTGAGCAGGGCAAGCCCAAGGTCCAGCAGGTGGAAGTCAACAAGAGCGGCGCCAAGCTGGGCGAGGTGCTCAAGGAGGCCGGCGTCTCGGCCAAGAACAAGGACCTGTACGTCAACGACAAGCCGGCCACGCTCGACACCTTCGTCGGTCCGGGCGACAGGGCATTGGCCAATGTCGTCTCTGTCAAGGTGGAGGAGCGCCCCCAGGGCTCGTGATCCCGAGGGCGGCAGACGCGCTACGAACCGTCGCATGAGCGGCGGTTTTTTAATTACAGGACCTTGACGAACCGTTATTTTTTTGCTACAAACCGCCATGTCTCGGGATGACCTCGGGGCAAACGAACGCGCGGGTTCCTGGCGAATCCGCCCCACCAAGGAGCAGGACTTTGAAAATTTACGCACAGTCAGGTTTGATCAAGGGTTTTCGGCACGTGGTCATGGTGGATCTGGATGTGGGCGACGTCGCCACGCCGGAATTCCGCCACACCATTCTGATCGAGGACTGTTCCGTCTCGATGGGCGGGAACATCAACGACCTCAAGAGCGACAGCCAGAAGTACCTGTCCGAGCTGGGCGACAACGACTTCGCGTCGGTGATCGTCTTCTCGGGCCATGACCGGGCCAAGCTCATCGCCGGCCCGACGCAGTGCAACCATGCCGGTCGCGAGCTGCTGAAGCAGGCCGTCGAGAAGGAGGTTCGCGTCATGGACACCACCGTCTTCTCGGAGCCGCTCGTGCTGACGCTTCAGACCGTCGAGCGGCTGGCGCGCAAGGACATGCTGCACCATGCGGTGCTGTTCACCGATGGCTGCGCCATGCCGAGCCGGTGGAGCGTGGACGCGGAGGAGCAGAAGGCGTTCAGCGTGGTTCGCGCGCTCGATGAGGCCGGCGCTTCCGTTTCCGTCATCGGCTACGGCGTCCACTACAACCAGGATTTCATGGAGACGCTGACCGAGGCGGCCGGCTACACCGGCATCTACCGCCACATCTCCGACATCGAGGACTTCGGACCGGCCATCGTCAGCGCCGACGAAGTCTTCCGCGACACGCGCCCGGTCAACTTCGACCTTGCGATCGTGCCGGCCAAGGGCCCGGCGGGGAGGGTCTTCAAGACCACGCCCGAGTTGACCAGCATCGGCGATGGTGGTCACGTCCGGACCCGCGGCGCATACCAGGGCAAGACCACGCTGTTCGTGGAGCTGACCCAGGAATGCGACGAGTTCACCATCCGCGGACGGATGAACGGCCAGAAGGTGGAACAGACGGTCAAGGCAACGGCATTGACGCCGGAGTCGGCCAAGAGCTACGCCATCGCCAAGGCGGCCTATCTGTATATCACCGGGGACAGCGCCGGGGCCGTGGAGATCCTCATCAATGCCGGCGCCGACGGCCTGGCCGAGAAGGCGGGTTCGTCGTACACGCCGCGCGAGAAGCGCGAGACGGCCGACGAGTTCCGGCGCATGTTCCGGGACCGCAAGCACATCGGCGAAGGCTTGAAGCCCAAGGGGCCGAACCATAACGTGCTCAACGTCCTGCGGGCGCTGATGGAAGACGAGGGCAACGTGGTCTACCTCGGCAAGGGCGCCTACAAGCGCTCGGGCGAGATGACCCGCGACCCGCGCATCATCCCGTCGCCGCTGGGCAAGACCATGAGAGTGGTCGGCTACCGCAGCCACAAGGCGCGTTTCAACTTCTCGGTCCAGTGCGTGGTCGACGCCAAGGTGCTGCCCGAGAACGGCGGCCCGGCCGAAGACAAGAAGCTGCATCGGACCTTCAACATCATCCTGGACGGCAATCTGCACACGCCCGAGCTCGAGGCGGTCCTGACCGACAAGAGCTTCGCGGATCTGCAGTCGGCCGGGGTGATCGGCGCCGTCGAGAAGCACGTGCCCGGCAAGTGCTACACCCTCAACCTGCGCAACATCAAGATGATCTCGGGCAACTGGAGCAATCCGGCCACGCTCGGACTCGTCAAGCTGATGCAGGAAGAGGCCGAGCTCAAGGCCGAGCAGACGGCGCTCAACGCCCGCATCGGGGCAACGGTTCCGTCCGGCGAGGATGACGGCGAGGAGGACGAGTTCCACCACGGCCGGGCCGAGAAGGTTCAGGGCGTGCCGGTGGAGACGTACGAGGCCGGGTGCGTGGAGTACCGGTTGATGAAGTACAAGGCCGGCAGCTACGCCGAGGCCGCGGCCAAGATGAGCCACGCGCAGGCCGGGACCAGGGTCAAGCAGGTGCGTCAGCGCTTGATTACCGTCCGCTATCTCAAGCGGGCCATCATCTTCGCCATGGAGGTCACCGGCTCCAAGGCCATCGCCTGGGACGCCGGCAAGGGCACCCAGCGCGGGACGTATCCCAAGCTGGAGCAGAATGCCGCGTTCCAGGGCGCTTCGCTCAAGCGCGTGACCTGGCGGGAGCAGTTCGCCTGCTCGTGACCTGACGCGGCGGGTCGTCGTTTTGTGGAACGGATTCATTCCGTTCCTTTTTTTGTCAGTGGCGCATTCGCCTGGAATTGCCTACACTGATTCCATGTCCAAGCGAATATCCATATTTTTGGCGGCCGCGCTCGTATTTTACGGGCTGTCTTTGGCGGCGCCGACGCTGGCACAAGCCGGAACGGCGCCGGCCGAAGTCAACATCTCCGACGTGATCGCTCCGCGATTCGTCCGCGCCAAGGTGACGCAGATCGTCAACGAGAGCGAGCGCGACGCCGGCGGCGTCAAAGTGCAGACGCAAGAGCTGCGCGGTCGGCTGCTCGAAGGCGATGACGGCGGCCGGGAGGTCGACATCGAAAACAGCGACGACTCCGGCGCATTCCGGCGGGCCGAGGTCGGCGAGACATTGGTTCTGGCCGTCGTCAGCGAGGATCCCGGCGTTCGGTACTACGTCGCCGACCACTACCGCATGCCGGCCATGCTGGCGGTGCTCGGATTTTTCTTCCTGCTGGCCGTCGCCTTGGGGCGCCGCCGCGGATTCGCCTCGTTCGTCGGCTTGATGTTGAGCATCCTGATTTTGGCGACGGTCGTCATGCCGCAGATCGCCGCCGGCTATGATCCTTTGATGACCGCCATCGCCGGTTCCATGCTCATCATCGCGCTGTCGATGTTCATGTCGCATGGCCCGGGGAAGAGGACGACGGTGGCCGTCGCGGCCACGGTCATGTCGCTGATCGCGTCCGGCGTTTTGGCGACGGCGTTCGTTCGGATGGCCAGGCTGTTCGGCGCCGGCAGCGATGCCGCGTTCTATCTGCAATACAGCCCGATTTCGAACATCGACCTGCGCGGCTTGCTGCTCGCCGGCATCATCATCAGCACCCTCGGCGTGCTCGACGACGTCACCACCGCCCAAGTCGCCGCGGTCGAGGAGATTCACAACGCCGATCCGACCCTGTCGCATCGCGAGCTGTACAAGCGCGGGCTTTCTGTCGGCCGCGAACACATCGCTTCGCTGGTCAACACGCTGGCGCTCGTGTATGCCGGCGCTTCGTTGCCGCTTTTCCTGGTGTTTCACAACAATCAGACGCAGCCGCTGTGGGTCATGCTCAACGGCGAGCCCATCGCCGAAGAATTCATTCGGACCATGGTCGGCAGCTGCGGCCTGATTCTGGCGGTGCCGATCTCGACCTGGATGGCCGCCGTCGCCTATTCTAAAAAGTCGGCCGAGCGGAGTTCGAACTGACGTCCGAAATCGGCGGCGAAATATAAAAAAAGAGACCGTCCGGATGGGGCGGTCTTTGCGTTTCAGTCTTTTTTGACGAGGGCGCCGTAGAGGTCGGGGCGGCGGTGGTAGCCGGTCAGGCCCCAATCGCGGCGGTTGCGCCGGACGGCGTTGATGTCGATCTGGGCCATGGCGAAGCCTTGGGCCACTCTGCCCATGTCGGCGACGATTTCGCCGGCGTCATCGCAGACGAACGACGAGCCGTAGTAGGCGATGCCGTCCTCGACGCCGGTGCGGTTGGCGGCGGCGATCGGGATGACGTTGGCGACCGCATGGCCGATCATGACGCGGCGCCAGCGGTCGCGGGTGTCGAGATCCGGTCGGTGCGGCTCGGCGCCGATCGTCGACGGATACAACAGCAGGTCGGCTCCGTCCAAGGCCATGGCGCGGGCGCATTCGGGAAACCACTGGTCCCAGCAGATGCCGACGCCGATCTTTCCGTGCTTGGTCCGCCAGACTTTGAAGCCGGTATCGCCTGGTTCGAAGTAGCGGCGTTCCCAGTAGCCGGGTCCGGTCGGAATGTGGCTCTTGCGGTAGGTTCCGAGACCGCGGCCGTCGGCGTCGATCATGGCGACGGTATTGAAATAGCGGCCGTCACCGCCGTCCTCGAAGAACGAGAACGGGATCACCAGGCTGTTTCTGCGGGCGATCAGGCGCATGTCGGCGATCAGCGGGTTGCGATCTAGCGTCGTGGCCTCTTGGAAATGCCGGCGGCTCCTGGTCCTGCAGAAGTACGGCGTCTCGAAGAGTTCCGGCGCGACCACGACGTTGGCTCCGGCTCGCGCCGCCTGATCGATGAGCTGTTTCACTTTGCGGGCGTTGTCATCCCGGCTGCCGCCCAGCGCGCATTGAATGACGGCGGCGTTCACGATTCGCGATTTCATCTGACGCCTCTCGCCGGCTGCTGCTGGGTGATGCAGTGGATGGTTCCGCCGCCGGTCAGGAGCGCGCGACTGTCGATGCCGACGACTCGCCGGTTCGGATACATGCCGGCGATGATCTTGAGCGCGGCATCGTCGTTGCGGACCCCGAAGATCGGCACGAGCACCACGCCGTTACCGACGTAGAAGTTGAGGTAGCTCGCCGACATCACCTTGCCTTCTGCATCGAGCACGCGGCCCGGCGAAGGCACGGAAACGACATCGAGCTTTTGGCCGACGGCGTCCCGAAAGTTCTGCAGGTCGCGGCGAATCTCATCCAGCACGTCGGCGTTGGGATCGTTCCGGCCCGCTGGTTTCATGCAAGCGACCATGCCTTGCGTCACGAACCGAGCGATGTTGTCGACGTGGCCGTCGGTGTGGTCGTTGACCAGGCCGCGATTCAGCCAGAGAATCTTTTCGAGGCCCAGGAAATCGCGCAGGCGTTCTTCGATGTCCCGTTCCTTCAGGCCGGGATTCCGATTGGGATTCAGCAGGCATGCCCTGGTGGTCAAGGCGGTGCCGCAGCCGTCGACGTCGATCGACCCGCCCTCGAAGACCGCGTCGCAGCGGAACGTCTTGATGCGGACGGCGGCGGCGATCTTGGTCGAGACCATGTCGTCGTGTTCGAGCACGTACTTGCGGCCCCAGCCATTGAAGGCGAAACAGACCGCGGCGGTGCGACCGGCGCCGTCGGTCAGGAAGATGGGAGCGGTGTCGCGCAGCCAGATGTCGCCGAAGGGGATGATGCGGACATTCAGGGGACTGCTTCCGATCGCCGCCATGCACCAGCGGGCGGCATCCGCGGAAAATCCCTTCTCGGGCACCAAGAGATCGACCGCTTCGTCGCGAAGATTCCCGTAGATTTGTCCCACGGCCAATCTGACGGCGTCGAGATCCTCCTTCCAGAGATGCTCATGGCTCGGCCAGGCCAGCCAGGTGCTTTGATGGCGGTCCCATTCGGCGGGCATGCGGAAACCGGCGTTCTTGGGCGTCAGTATCGAACGTTTTTTCATCGCCGCCTCCTTTATCAATGAGCGAGCGATGGGATGGTAGCGGCTCGGCCGTTAAATCGCAACCAGGCTTGACGTCTCCGCTTAAACGTGGTAAGCACAATCATCTGTTCGAGCCGCCGGTTCGAGCAGCGGATCGTTGACAACAGCCGCCCCGGCACTGCCGGAACGCGGCAAACGAAAGGAGGGGTCCATGGACCTCTTCGCATGGCAGACGCTCGTCTTCCTCATCCCTCTTGTCGGCGGAGTGTTGCTCGCCGCCGGGTCCATTTTCGGATTCGGCGACGCCAACGCGGACGCTGACGGCGACGCCGACATGGACGCCGATACCGACGCGGACGCGGAGTCGGATCATGCGTCCCAGCACGCACTCGACGGCCACGAGATTCACCACGACGGCCACGGCAGCGTCAGCAAGGCTCTCTCGATTCTCGGCATCGGCCGGGCGCCGATGAGCCTGGTGTTGAGCACCGCCGCCCTCACGTTCGGCGGCATCGGCTTCATTGCCAACAGCTTCCTGTCGCAGTTTCTGCCGGGATGGCTCTATGGCCTGGTGTCGCTGCCCATCGCCTTCGTCGGCATGGTCGCGCTCACCGGCCGTTTCGCCGGATTCATGAGCAAGATCATGCCGGCAACCGAGACTTACGTGCTCACCAAACGCGATCTCATCACGTCGACCGGCGAGTTGATTCTGCCGGCCGGCAAGGCCCATGGCCTGATGCAGGTGCACGACCGCGGGGGCAACGTCATCAACGCTTCCTGCCGCACCAACGGCGAGGAATTGCAAAAGAACGCGCCGGTGCTCGTGATCGACTACGATCAGACCGACGACGTCTACGTGGTCGAACGGCTCCCGCCGGACTTGGAGGAGAAGGCCTAGAAGCCGGTGCGGTGAAGTGCAAGTCGCAGGTGCGGGGAAGCGGTAGGCAAGAAATGCGGTAAACCAGTGCGGCCGCAGCGCCGCCAAAAAAGGAGCAAGTCATGAGCGGAATCATCCTGTTGTTCGTGTTTTCGTTGGCCCTGATCTTCGGGCCGGTTGCCGCCAGCGTCGCTGGCGCGTCACTCGGCGCCTTCGCCACCACGGTCATGATGGTGTTCGGCATCGTCTTGTGCCTGTTCTCCGTCTCCGTGCTGACCGTCACCAAGCTGTACGTCAAGACCAAGGCCTCCGAGGCTTTCGTCCGTACGGGCGCCGGCGGCAGCAAGGTCATCAACAACGGCGGCGCGCTGGTCATCCCGGTGGTCCACCAGATGATCGTCGTGCCGTTGAGCACCACCCGTCTGGTGGTGAACCGCGTCGGAGCGGATTCGCTCATCACCCATGACAAGCTCCGCGCCGACATCACGGCCGAGTTCTTCGTCAACGTGAAGCCGACGGACGACGACATCAAGAACGCCGCCCGTTCGTTCGGCGACGAGATCAAGCCCAACATGTCGTTCACCCACGTCATCACCGAGAAGTTTCAGGACAAGCTGATCTCGGCGTTGCGCACGGTGGCGGCCACCAGGACGCTCGAGCAGCTCAACTCCGAGAGGGACACGTTCCTCAAGGCGGTGATCGACATCGTCGCCAAGGACTTGGCGCCCAACGGATTGGCGCTCGAGACGGTGACCATCTCAAAGTTGGACCAGACGGATCCCAAGAACCTGCGCGACGACAACATCTTCGACGCCCAGGGCAAGCGAACCATCGCCGAGATCACTCAGGCCCAGCAGACCCAGCGGACGCAGCTGGAGCGGCAGGGCGAGATGGCCAGGACCAAGCTCAACGTGGAGGCCAAGCAGGCGGTCCTGAAGCTGGAGCAGACCCAGGCCCAGGCGGAGGCCGCCCAGAAGGCGGAGATCGCCAAGGTCCAGGCGCAGCAGGATCAGGCCACCAAGGAGGCCCAGATCACGACGCAACAGGCGGTCGAGCTCGCCGGCGTCGGCAGGCAGAAGGCGGTCGAGACCGCCCTGCGCGCCCAGCAGCAGGCGGTGGAGGTGGCCGAGCAGCAGAAGCTGCAGGCCGTCGAGGTCGCCCAGCGCGAGAGGGAGAAGGCGGTGGTCGCCGCCGTGCAGTCGGTGGAAGTCGCCGAGCGTCAGAAGCAGCAGGCAGTGGCCGAAGCCGAGAAGGCGCGAGCCACGGCCGAAGCCGATCTGGCCGAGGCCGAAGCCGCCCGCGAGAAGCAGCGGCAAGCCGTGCACACCGTGCAGGTGACGGCCGAAGCCGAGCGTGCCGCGGCCAAGCAGGTGATCGAGGCCAAGGCCAAGGCCGAGCAGGCCTACCTGTCGACCTCGCGCACGGCCGACGCCAGCGCCTATGCGACGCAGAAGGACGCCGAAGCGCGGAAGTTGGCGGCCGAAGCCGAGGCCACGGCCATCACCAAGCGGGCCGAAGCCGATGCCAGCGCCAAGAAGCAGCAGGCCGAAGGCGACAAGGCGGCGCAGATGGTCGCCGTGGACGTGGAGCGGGCCAAGGTCGAGGTGCAGAAGAACTCGGCCATGATTCCGGTGGATGTGAAGGCCAGGGAGGTCGACATCGCCAAGCGGAACGTGGACGAGGTTCTCAAGCCCGAGCTCCAGGCTCGGCAGGATTTCGGCCAGGCGGCGCAGCAGTTCGATCTGGCCAAGCTCCAGATCACCAAGGAGGCCGAGGTCCGGATCGCCATGGCCAACGCCCAGGCGACGCTGTTGGGCAAGGTCAACGTCGAGGTGGTCGGTTCTTCACAGGACGTGGAGAAGATCACCAGCGCCTTCACCAGCGGCATGTCCGGGTCCAAGTTCCTCGACGGCATGTTCGCCGGCGCGGGCGTGGATGCCTTGGCCATGCTCAAGGGCATCGGCGGCAAGCTTTCCGGCCTTGCCGACGCGGCGACCGGGAAGCTGGCCGGCGCGTCGGAAGACCTGGCGGTCACCGAGCCCGCGCCTAGCACGGACACGCCGTCCAAGGCCGGTCATGCCGACGGCAACAACACCGGCAGCCAGAGGAGCTGAAGTACGCATCATAAGGAGCACGAATGTGCTCCTTTTTTCTTTATTTCATCGGGGAAAGACTCTAAACCAGCCTTGACATTTAAGGCGAAATCTGCAATACTGCCCGGTCGCGTCCAAGGGTTTGGCCGCACGTTCATTCACCTGCACAAAGGAGGAGCCCATGAAAGCGTTGTTTATCCTCTTCGCCATCGCCGCCAGCAGCGTTGTTGCCGCCGTCGGTTTCGCCGCCGTCAGGAAGCATCTGCGATTTCGCCGCTATCTCTCGGTGCTTCGAGAGCAGCACAAGCTAGTCGGCGAACTCGTCGCACGGCTTCAAACTGATCTTCAGCATGATTATGCTGCGTCCGAGACGATTCTTCGCTCGCGCCAGGATCGTCAGCTGTTGAGCGACGCGCAAGACATCAACGTCCGGCTCATCGGTAGGGCGATTCGCGCACTGGCCACCGCCGACGCGCATTTGAAGAAGCGTCGCCAGAAACAAGCCGTCGAAGAGATCCGCATCGCCCAAGGCCACCTGGCGCGCGTCAACCAGCGCGGCGAACAGCTGCGTTTGGCCAGGATCAAGGCCGGAGAGACGGCTGAAGAAGCCCGCCGGAGCCTGTCCTCGGCGCGTTGGCGTTTTGACAGCGCGCTGCGGGCTTTTCGGGCGCTGCGCGTCAGCGGCCATCCGCTCGATCCGGACATCGCCCTGCGCGAAGCCGGAAACCTGTTGTCGGCGGCGGAGCAAGAACTTGCCGGCGACGGCGATCCGGCACGAGCGTTGGAATTTTCATCGCAGGTGCGTGGCGCCATCGAACGGAGCGACGCCAACGTCAGAAGGGTGATCGCCCGGCATGAAGAGATCGCCTCCGTACTGGTTGCGCTGCCGAAGAGGCTGGGCCTCATTCAGCGGTCCGTCCAAAGCGCCCGCAACGACATCGTGCGGCTGCATGCCCGCAATCCGGAACTGGCCGAGCAGCTCCTGGCGCGCATCGACGGCATCGACAATCGCCTGGCGGAGTCGGAGCGGTTGCGTCGCGATTGCGTGCGCCGCAACGACTCCTACGACGTCGATGCGGCCGGCCCGGCCATGAAAGCGCTGTTGGCCTCCGTCAAGGAGATTGAGGCCGCGGCCGCTGCGCCGGCCATGGCTCTGGCTCAACACAAGATGGTCGACAACTTGCAGACCAAGGTTTCGCGGCGTCAGGAGACGTTGACGCACCTGCTGGTCCAGGGGATGCTGTCGGATGAGGCCGCGGAGGCGCTGGAAGAAGCTCAACGCCGCCTGGAGTCGGTTGCCGTGGTCAGGGAACGCGCCAACCCGCTGGAGCAGGCGGCGCTGCTGCGAGCCGCCTTGATCAAGTTCGATGAGGCGGCGGACATGGCGATCCCGGAAATAGTCCGGGGACAGATCATCAATTGACCGAGAGCGAGAACATCTCGCTCTCTTTTTATTTCTCGGCGTCCGGACCCGTGCTACACTGGCCTTATGAGTCGGCATCCGTCGCCGAGAGTCTGATTTCAGCGCCATGTCGCCGCACCTGAAACGACAACAGTCGCATCGTCCGCACCACAGGCCGCATGACCACGCGCGCGAGGTCGGTTTGGCGGCTCTGGTCGCCGCGACCATGATGCTCGGCATCTTCTTCGTCGGCGTGGTCCGCGACAATCTCGAACTCGAACACAAGGACGTCGTCTTCGGCGCCACCTATTCGAAAAAATACGCCGAGTTCCTGGGTCTCGACTGGCGGACCGCCTACCTGGCCATGCTCGACGATCTCAAGGTGAAACGGCTGCGCATTCCGGTGTATTGGGACGATGTCGAACCCGAGCCGGGCGTCTTCAATTTTTCGGTCGTCGATTGGCAGCTCGACGAAGCCGAACGCCGCGGCGCGTCGGTGGTGCTGGCGGTCGGCCGGAAACTGCCGCGCTGGCCCGAATGTTATTCGCCGCAGTGGGCCAAGGGACTCAATGAGAGCCTGGTCAGGACCAAAATTCTGTCCATGATCGAGACCGCGGTCCGGCATTTCAAAAAGCGTTCCTCGATCATCGCCTGGCAGGTCGAAAACGAACCCTTTTTCGCCTTCGGGGAATGTCCGCCGCCGGACCGTGAGTTTTTGAAGCACGAAATTTCCGTCGTCCGCGCTCTCGACGACCGGCCGGTCATCATCACCGAAAGCGGCGAACTGTCGACCTGGCTGAATGCCGCCAGCCTGACCGACATCCTCGGCATCAGCACCTACCGCGTGGTGTGGAACCGTTTCATCGGCTATTTTTATTGGCCGATCACGCCGTCGGTCTATCGGCGCCGGGCCGAATCGGTGAGCTCCCTGGTCGACAAGGTCATCATCACCGAGCTGCAGGCCGAACCCTGGTTCGGCACGGCGACGACCTCGATATCGCCGCTCGACGATCAGCTCAAGCTGATGAATCCCGAGCGCTTGGCCCAGAACATCAGTTTCGCGCGCCGCGTCGGATTCGCCGAGGCGTACCTCTGGGGCGTCGAATGGTGGTATTGGCTCAAACAAAACGGCCACCCCGAGATGTGGGAGGCCGGCCGTTCGATGCTTCGTTCATTGAATGGAGGCGTCCAGCAGGATGCGCAGACTAAGTTTTGACGCCTCAAACCGACGGTTTTCAGGCCGGCTTGGACGAGTCGGTTTTTTTGACCAATTTAATCTTCGTGGCGCGCCTGTCGGCCATCTCCTCGACCGTGGCGGACAGGTTTTCTCCAAGCAGAACCGTTTCACCCGGTTTGGGCAGAGCGCCGAGTTTCTCCATGATCGCCCCGCCGAGCGTGCGGTTCGTTTCGGCTTCGATCTTGACGTTGAAGAATCGGTTGACGTCTTTGATGTCGGTGTCGCCATGGGCCACGATGGTCACCTTGTCGATGCGTTTGATGCGGTTTTCGTCGATATCTGATTCGTCGCTGATTTCACCGACCAGTTCCTCGAGCAGGTC